>JAICIT010000582.1 GCA_025960445.1 Bradyrhizobium sp.
GCAGGCGGTGGTGGTAAGCCCGAGGCCGAGAACGAGGCTTGTGAAGGCGCACATGCCAAGCAACAAAAATGCGTTGTCTCCGGCGATGCGGAGCAGGTCGTTAGCCAGGCTTGAGACCACCCCCGTCATCGAGAACGCTCCAATCAGGAGCCCGCAGCCGGCGAGGATACCGATCAGTTCAACGAACGTCCGGCCATTCACCTCGAGGAATCGATTGATCGTGGTAACGGTCCAGCGGGTTTCCCGAGAGAATACCTGGTTCAACACCAACAGCAGCGCCGTGGCATAAAACGGGGCGTGGCTCTCGCGCTTGAAATACAGCAGCATGATGATGAGCAACGCGATCACGAAGACGTAGTACCAGCCGTCCTTGATCGTATCGGTCATCCTCGGCAGCTCTGACCTGGGGATGCCCTTGAGCCCATGCCGTGCCGCATAGGAATCCACCTGCATGAACAGCCCGACATAGTACAGGATGGCCGGGATGATCGCCGCGACCGCAACGTCGGCGTAACTGACATTGAGAAACTGGGCTATCACGAATGCGGTGGCCCCCATGACCGGAGGCGCCAGCACGGCGCCGGTCGAAGCACAGGCCTCTATCGCGCCAGCATAGGAGGCACGGAAGCCGCTCTTCTTCATGACCGGAATTGTCATGGTGCCGGCGGTCAGAACATTGGAAATGATCGAGCCCGACATCATTCCGAGCAGACCGCTTGCGAAGATGCAGACCTTGGCCGCACCGCCGCGAAACGTTCCGCACATCGCAAACGCGAGGTTGATGAAAAACTTTCCGGCGCCCGTCATCATCAGTGCCGTGCCGAACACCAGGAAGCCGATCACGGTATCCGCGAACGCCTGGATCGGAATGCCCAGCAGGCTCTCGCCCGAGAGCACGTGATATGAAGTCGCCTGTTCGAGCGTCGATTGGGTCCCGCGAAACGGGCCGAGCCAGTTCGCGTCGGCAAATAACGGATAAATCGTGAAAGGAAAAACACTGATCAGAAGACTCCAGCCGCCGGTGCGACGCAGCGCTTCCATCAGCATTACCCACATCACCAGGCCGGCGACGATGACCGTTGTCGGGGCACCCCCGAATTCCCAGCCCGCTTCCGCCGCCTTGCGGACGTGGGCCATCAATACGATGGCCGAACCGGAGGTGAGCACGAAAAACAGGAGGTCGTACCAGGGAATGCGATCGAGCGGCGAGCGTTCCGAATTCGGAAAGATCAGAAAAGTGAAGGGCAGCATCAGCGCAATCAGGAGATAGAAATACTCGGTGTTAAGCTGGGTGTAGCCGACGAAGAAACGAAGGGAGAATTGCTGGTTGATGCACAGCAGGATCGTAGCGGCGGTGGCCAGAATGAGCGCCCAACGCCACGCACCGCGCAAGGTCCGCACCCGCGTAACCTCGGCCTCTTGCAGTCCACCGATGCCGGCATGCGGATCGTCGAATTCAACCCGATTTGCTGCAGGTTTTTCCGAACCGGCGGACCGTGAGGCAGATGACATGAATTTTCCGTTGAATGGTCCCGCACCTTCGGCACGAGAGGTCGAAGTGATGGCTATTCCTCAAATCCATTTGGCATGTTCGCCTTCTTCAGGGCGGCAGCGCGCGCGCTCATCCAGCCTGCGAGGAATTCCTTATAGTCCGAAGGAGGATTGGATTTGCCGTAGGCGACCCATGCGGCCGCCAGCATCGCTTGCCGCTTGAACAGCGCGTTATTGTGTGCCTCCTGGTCATCACTCCATTGACCGGCTTCCTTGAGCGCCTTGACCGCGCCGGGATGAACGGGCACCACCCAATTTTTGGTTTGGCGGTCGGCCGCGAGCCCCGGCGCGCCTGCTGCGGCGTCTTTGTAATCATCGTAACCGGTAATCATCGCTTTGGTGATCGCGTAAACCTGATCTGCGGATTGCGAGCCGTAGGCCACGAAGATCGGGTAGGGGTAATTTCCAAGTTCGATCGGCTTTTCCTTGGAAATCCCAGCGCCGCAGGTCGCGAGATGTCGGAAGAAAAATGAGCCGACCTTTTGAACGCGCTCCCAGCCGGCATTGTCGTTGTGGGGAAGCGGGGGCCAGATCAGGCCACGCGGCGAGCTCTCGGCCTCCCTCGCCGGACCGGTAATGGTTGTTGCAAAAGCGGCATCCGTGTCGTTGTTGATCAGGCCCTTCCACATTGCGCTGTAGCTCGAGAATTCGACGATCTTGACGTCGCTCTGCTTGAGATCACCGAACGCTAAAATCGCCAGCGCGTTCTGGTTCAATGCGGGCGATCC
>JAICIT010000583.1 GCA_025960445.1 Bradyrhizobium sp.
TGATCGGCGCCGGAGAGACTTTCGGCGAAATCGCGGTGCTGGACGGGCAGGACCGGACGGCTGACGCCACCGCCAATACCGATTGCGAGTTATTCGTGATCGACCGCCGCGAGTTTCTGCCTTTCGTGCGCAGTCATCCGGGATTGGCAATGAAATTCATCGAGCTGCTCTGCACCCGAATTCGCTGGACCAGCGATCAGGTCGAGCAAGTCATTCTCCAGAACCTGCCGGGACGGCTCGCGAGTGCGCTCATTCGTCTGACCGAAAAACACAAGCTCACGCCTCAAGGCCGGTCGATCGCAATCACCCAGCAGGAAATCAGCGAAATGGTTGGCATGACCCGCGAGAGCATCAACAAGCAGTTGCGCGTGTGGGCGACGCGCGCCTGGGTGCGCCTCGAACACGGCTCGATTGTTGTGCTTCAGGCCGAGCCGCTCGAGGCGCTGGCCGAAGCCGGCGGCGACGAGGTGAACTGAAGTCGCGCTGCTAAGATACGTTGTGAGTGGATTGCTTCGCTGCACTCGCAATGACGGGCTTCAAGAGCTTGCCCGGCTGCGAACCGCACATCTTTATTTGTCAAATGTGAGCGAAGTCACACGGGGGCGCTCCCCGCTGAGCTAATGCATTCGGCGACACCTACGATGGAGGCATCCATGCATGGCTCGTTCGATCGATCAGGGGAAACCGTCAAGTATCTCTACCACAGATGGGGAATGGGAATCTTTCTGCTGCCGGGATTGCTTCTGGCCTTCGTGGTCGGACTGCTGATAACCCAGCCCGACATTCCCGTCTGGATATCGGAGGCGGCGCAGGCTGAGTTTGCTAATAACAACCCGCCGGAAGTCGGGCCTCCCGTTGTCGCGCAACCGACAAACACGCAACCGACAAAAGAGGCTCGGGCGTTAAAAGCTCACTGACCCGCGCGAAGTCTTCAAGCCGCCGGCAGATTGGCGCCGCGTTCGATCGTGAACTCGGCGTCGATCAGCCCGTGGGAATGGTTCATATCCGATTGCGACATCACGAACGTCAGATCCTTCCCCTTCAGCGACGCAAGCACTTCCGACAGCCGCTCGGAAAGCGCCGGCGCGATTCCCTCGAATGGTTCATCCAGCAGCAGGCATTTTGTGCCGATCCCGAGCGCGCGCCCCAGGGCAACCAGTTTCTGTTGGCCACCACTTAACTGCAGCGCCTTGCGATGGCGCATCTCCGCGAGTTCTCCGATAGTCTCGTAAACGAAATCGAGCCTCGCCTTTCGATCGAGTTTTCCAACCCACAGCGGCAGCAGAATATTTTCTTCAACGGACAACTGAGGTACCAGCCCGCGGTCCTCCGGCATGTAGCCGATACCAAGCGCTGCGCGGGCATGGCGCGGGCGCCCCGCCAGATCCGCTCCGTCGAACTGGACCGCGCCACGGCTCGGCTTCAGATGCCCCATGATGGAGCGCATCAGCGTGGTCTTGCCGGCGCCGTTGCGGCCGACCAGGCTCACCATGCTGCCTTGGGAAACACGCATCGAGAAACCGCGCAGCGCGGGCATGGATTGAATCTCGACCACCAGTTGATCTATCTCCAGCAGCGGCCGCGGAGCGTTCATTGCGCGCCCCCGGTGACATAGCGTCGTACTTCGACGTCCTTCAGGACGTCGGATGGAAGGCCGTCGGCGAGAATCCGGCCTTGGTAGAAGGCAACGACGCGATCGGCATAGCGGCTCACAATATCCATATCGTGTTCGACGAAAACGATGGTCGCGGCATCCGGCGCGACGGCGTGAATAACGCGATCCATCATTGCATATTTTTCCTCGGCCGAGACGCCCGACGTCGGCTCGTCGAGGAGCAGCAATTTTGGCCGGCGAACCAGCGCCATCGCAATATCGATCAGCTTGCGGATGCCGCCGGCGAGCTCGGCGATCGGGCGGTCAGCCAGACCGTCCAGGCCAAACCGCTCGAGTAGTTCGATCGTTTTCTGGCGGCGGCCATCAGCCTCAGCCGGGGAGTGAAATGAAAGGCCGCGCAGTTGGGCGCCGGAAACTGCCACAGAGAGATTTTCGGCGGCGGTGAGCTCAACGAACAATTGCGGGATCTGAAACGAACGTGAGATACCGAGCCGCGCCACGGTTCTTGGAGAGCGGCTTGCGATATCCTGCCCCTCGAGCTCGATTGAACCGGAATCGGGCTTCAGATAACCGGTGACCATATTGACGAAAGTAGTTTTGCCCGCTCCGTTCGCGCCGATAAGGCTGACCTTCTGGCCGGTCGCGATATCGAGGTTCAA
>JAICIT010000584.1 GCA_025960445.1 Bradyrhizobium sp.
CTCGGAAGTCGCCGAAGGCGTGATCGTGCGCAAAGGCGCGGTATTGGCGATGGGCGTTTTCCTTGGCGCCTCGACCAAGATCATAGATCGCGACAGCGGCGAAACGTTTATCGGCGAAGTCCCGGAATATGCCGTGGTGGTCCCGGGTACCTTGCCGGCCCGGCCGCTCAGGAATGGTCAGCCGGGCCCCTCCACCGCCTGTGCCGTAATCGTCAAGCGGGTCGATGAGCGCACCCGCGCCAAGACAAGCATCAACGAGTTGCTGCGGGATTGAAATCTGACGAACCGATGACGGACGCCCTCTCCATTGCTCGCGACCTCCTGCGATGCCCGTCGGTCACTCCGGCCGACGCCGGTGCGCTCGATGTGCTGGAGAATCTGCTGGTGGAAGCCGGCTTCGAGGTGCATCGCGTCACCTTTGGCGAACCCGGCACCGCAGATATCGACAACCTTTATGCACGTATCGGCAGTAGCGCTCCACACATCAGCTTTGCCGGGCATACCGACGTGGTGCCGCCCGGGGACGAGACCGCCTGGACCCATGGCGCATTCGATGGCGACGTTGAGGATGGATTTCTTTACGGCCGCGGCGCCGTCGACATGAAAGGTGGCATTGCCTGCAGCGTAGCGGCGGTGCTCGAACATCTGCTCGCGCATGACGGCAAGCCGCGCCAGGATGGCAACGGCTCGATCTCATTCCTGATAACCGGGGACGAGGAAGACCTTTCAGTCAACGGCACTGTCAAATTATTGCAATGGGCGGCGGCACGCGGGGAAAAATTCGACCATTGCATCCTCGGCGAGCCCAGCAATGTCGAGCAGCTCGGCGATTGCATCAAGGTCGGCCGTCGCGGCTCGCAATCCGGCACGTTATATGTGGATGGAATCCAGGGGCACGTCGCCTATCCGCATCGCTCGGCGAATCCGGTGCCGGATATTTCGAGATTGATCGTGGCATTGAGCGAGCAGCCGCTCGATCAGGGCAGCGCCCAATTCCAGGCTTCCAATCTTGAATTCACTTCGGTGGATGTCGGCAACACCGCCAGCAATGTGATCCCCGCGCAGGCGCGCGCCAAATTCAACATTCGATACAACGATCTCCACAGCCAGGAGACGCTGCGAGCGTTGGTGGAGCAGCGCCTGGCAGACGCGGCGGGAAATCGGATCCGCGCACGCATTGTGTGGGAGCCTTCCAACTCCAACGTCTTCGTCACAAAACCGGGCGCTTTTACCGATCTCGCGATTGCCGCGATCGAGGAGGTCACAGGCCGCAAGCCGGAATTGAGCACCTCGGGCGGGACGTCGGATGCGCGCTTCATCTCGAGCTATTGCCCGGTCATCGAATTCGGGCTGGTCGGCCAGACCATGCATCAGATCGACGAGCGCACGCCGATCTCCGACCTTGAGAAACTGACCCGAATTTATCGCGGGATATTGGAGCGGTATTTCGGCTGAGAGATTGGCGCGGGCTGTCATGGGCCGCGCCTCAATAATCCACCCGCACCAGGTACAGTCCTTCCGGCGGGGCAACCGGGCCGCAGGCGGCGCGGTCTCGCGCCGCAAGGGCGGCCGCAAGATCGTCGGGACTCCAGCGGCCTTCGCCGACCCAAACCAATGATCCGACCATCGAGCGCACCTGACTGTGCAGGAATGAACGCGCCGAAGTCACGATGTGGACGGCGTCGCCATCTCTTGTAACGTCAAGCTGATCGAGTGTTTTCTCCGGCGATTTCGCCTGACACTCGCTGTCGCGAAACGTGGTGAAGTCGTGCTTGCCGATCAGTTTCTGCGCGGCAATTTGCATTGCATCGGTGTCGAGTGGTCGCGGTAACCGCCAGGCACGACCGACCTCGAGCGCGAGGTTGGCGCGGCGGTTTGAGATTCGATAGCGATAATGCCGCCGGATCGCGGAGAAGCGCGCCTCGAATGTATCCGGTACGATGTCGGCCGATAGCACGCCAATCGGATGCGGCCGCAGATGGGCGTTAAGGCCGTCGCGAAACCGGCCCGGCACGAAATGCTTTGTGATGTCGCAATGCGCGACTTGTCCCAACGCATGAACACCGGCATCGGTGCGCCCGGCGCCATGGACGCGGACCTGCTCACCGCAGATCGCCTTGACCGCCTGCTCAAGGGCGCCTTGAACCGAGGCGCCGTTTTCCTGAATCTGCCAGCCGCAGAACGGACCGCCATCATATTCGATGATCAGTTTATAGCGCGGCATCAGCTTAGCCGCGTCGGCGGCCCAACGGGCGTGCCGCGCAAAAA
>JAICIT010000585.1 GCA_025960445.1 Bradyrhizobium sp.
AGGCGTTTATGCCGGTGTTATTGCTCTGGGCTGTTCCCGCCGTGATTGTCGTCGGCGGGGCGGGCTACTGGTTAATCCACATGCACTGAAGTTCGCCACGTGAAGCGACGCCCGAGCCGGAACAGCGGCCGGGCGTTTTCTTTGCAAGGCCGCCAAGCCTCGAGGGAAAGCGGAACGCGAGTCGAGCAAGGGTTTTGAACTTGATGGCAGACTGGTTTTTCTGATCGGAGGTTTCGCATGGTCAATCTCGCCTTTGCGATCCTTGCGCTTGCCATGGGCCTCGCCACGCCGGTACACGCGCAAATGTACGATCCCAACTATCCGGTCTGCATGCATGTCTATGGCGAGTTGGAGGGCGAACGGATGGATTGCATCTTCACCTCGCTCGCTCAGTGCGCAGCTACGGCCTCGGGTCGTTCAGCAACGTGCCTGGTCAATCCATATTACGCGCGCTCATCACGCCGACGCAGATAGCCGGAGGCGCGTCAAAGCGGGGTACGAGCCGCTGAAATCGCCAGGCGAATGAAAGATCGCCATTCGCCTCGAATCCTGGTGATCGTCGATTACTACCAATCTGAAGTGTTACCCCTGCCTGTTTGGACCGCTCATCGTTTCGCGGCGCTCACGATGCGCCACGCCTCCTCAAACTTTCCCTGATCAGCGGTACCAGACCAGCGTTATCGGCTGTTGACGTCTGTTGCGTGGCAGATGCAAATGCTGCCAAACAAGACGAAAGATCGAGTGCGGGTGCGCGGCTATACGCAACGAGGGATGAGCAATATTTCGCTGCAGGGTCGGTCTCTCGCCAGAATGTGCATGGCGCAAGCTGGAACGTCGCGAGCATGAACCGGCAGCAGCTTCTGATCGTCTTTGCGCTTGGTAGCACCCAAACTCTGGCGTGGGCCTCCAGCTACTACCTACCGGCCATTCTCGCCGATCCGATCGCCCGCGATCTCGGCGTCTCCTCGAACTGGATATTCGCCGCTTTTTCGGCGTCGCTGGTGATTTCCGCGATGCTGGGACCGCGTGTCGGCCGACAGATCGATCTTGTCGGTGGCCGACAGGTGCTGTCGCTTTCCAATCTCACGCTGGCCGCCGGGCTGGCCCTGCTTGGCGCGACCTATTCGATACCCGTGCTGGTTCTGGCCTGGCTGTTGCTCGGCATCGGTATGTCATTCGGATTGTACGACGCAGCGTTCGCGGCACTCGGCCGCATCTATGGCGACTCGGCGCGACGCTCGATCACCGGCATTACGCTGATCGCGGGCTTTGCTTCCACCGTGGGATGGCCGCTTACGGCGTGGGGCTTGGACACCATTGGTTGGCGCAACACCTGCTTCGCCTGGGCTGTCGCGCATATGGTGATCGGCCTGCCGGTGAATTTCTTTGTGTTGCCTGCGGTCAAAGGCGCCAAGGCGGCGGTCGCAACGACAGTCAAACCTCACATCCCGATCGATCGCACGATGATTCTCCTCGCCTTCGCATTCGCGGCTGCCTGGAGCGTCACCGGCGCGATGGCCGCCCATTTGCCGCGTATTCTGGAGGCGGCCGGCGCCACTAGCCTGCAGGCCGTTTCCGCAGGCGCGCTGATCGGCCCGGCGCAGGTGGCTGCCCGGATCGTGGAGGCAAGCTTCCTGAGTAGGTATCATCCGCTGCTGTCGACGCGGCTAGCCTGCCTCATGCACCCGATCGGCGCCGCCATTCTCGCGCTGGTCGGGGGTGCGGCAACAAGCGCGTTCGCGATATTTCACGGAGCCGGTAACGGCGTCCTCACCATTGCGCGGGGCACGCTGCCGCTCGCGATCTTCGGCCCGCAAAATTATGGCTACCGGCTCGGCATCATCGGCGCGCCGGCGCGAATGGCACAGGCGATTGCGCCGCTGGCGTTCGGACTCTTGATCGATGTGATGGGGAGCCGCATCCTGATCGTCTCGTCCGCGCTAAGTCTGTCCGCATTGCTGGCGCTATTGTTGTTAGGCAAGCGCTCGCAGGCGTAAAGCCCAATACCGTCCGAGCGGCCAATCAATTGATAAGCGCCAGAGCTTTTCAAGGATTTATTCGATCACCTCATCGGCCAGCGCCGATAGCGATGCCGGGACTGTCAGGTTGAGATATTTTGCCGTGCGGAGATTGATCAGGAAGCGCACATAGATCGGCCGCTGGATCGGAAGCTCGGCCGCCTTTTGACCCCGCAGGACTTTACCGACCATGTCTCCCGCCTGTTTCATCAGGTCGAAGTTGTTCGGTCCATACGAGATAAGGCCACC
>JAICIT010000586.1 GCA_025960445.1 Bradyrhizobium sp.
CTCGTGGCGCGCGCGCTGCACGACTATGGAAAGCGCCGCAATGGTCCCTTTGTCGCCGTCAACATGGCGGCCATCCCGCGTGACCTGATCGAATCGGAACTGTTCGGTCACGAGCGCGGTGCGTTCACCGGCGCCAACACGCGCGCTTCCGGCCGGTTCGAGCAGGCCGAAGGGGGTACGCTGTTTCTCGATGAAATTGGCGATATGCCGATGGAAGCGCAGACCCGTCTTCTGAGGGTACTGCAACAGGGCGAGTACACGACAGTCGGCGGCCGCACCGCGATCAAGACCGATGTGCGTATCGTCGCCGCGAGCAACAAGGATCTACGTATCCTGATTCAACAGGGTCTGTTTCGCGAGGATCTCTTCTTCCGTCTCAACGTGGTGCCGTTAAGGCTGCCGCCCTTACGCGAGCGGATTGAAGATTTGCCCGATTTGATCCGGCATTTTTTCGCGCTGGCCGAGAAGGATGGGCTGCCGCCGAAAAAGTTCGATACGCTGGCGTTGGAGCGGATGAAACAATATCGCTGGCCTGGAAACGTCCGCGAACTCGAAAATCTCGCGCGCCGGCTGGCGGCGCTATATCCGCAGGACGTGATCACCGGCTCGGTGATCGATGGGGAATTAGCGCCGCCGGCCGTCACTACCAACGGCAGCATGCAGAACGGCGTCGATGATCTCAGCGGCGCTGTTGAAGCCTACCTATCGTCGCACTTTTCAGGTTTTCCGAACGGCGTACCGCCGCCGGGGCTCTACCACCGCATCCTTAAGGAAATCGAGGTGCCGCTGCTCACGGCCGCGCTTGCGGCGACGCGGGGCAATCAAATCCGCGCTGCCGATCTGCTCGGGCTCAACCGTAATACACTACGAAAAAAAATCCGGGATCTGGACATTCAGGTGTACCGGAGCGGCAATTAGCGGCTCTAAGCCGGCAAATGGCGTGGGATTGGGCAGTTCGGCGATAAGACGCGCCGTGGAATTGTCGTAATCCGGCAACATTGTGATATGAATGCATCACTCCGCGGGCAGCGGACCAACGCTTCGGCTCACCCTTTCCAACGAATGACCAGCGCAGACACTTCGGCCGCATCGTTCGACACGTCGTTTGCCGAGCCAAAGGGGCGGTCGCCCTGGAGGTGGGTGGCGCCATTTGCGGTTTGCATCGCACTGCTTTCGGCCCTGCTCACCTTTGTGGTGCTGACGGGCCTGACCCGGATCCAGCCGACCCGCGAAGTCGTCATAACTTTTATGCTGATCAACGCGGCAGTCATCCTGCTGCTGGTTGGGATCATCATCCGCGAAGTCTGGAAGGTGCTGCAGGCCCGTCGCCGCGGCCGGGCGGCTGCCCGACTGCACGTTCAGATCGTCGGGCTGTTTTCCGTGATTGCGGTATTGCCGGCCGTGCTGGTAGCGATCGTCGCCAATGTGACCATCGACAGGGGTTTTGATCGGCTGTTTTCGGGGCCCACGCGCGAGGTGATCCAGAACTCATTGATCGTGGCACGAGCCTATCTTTATGAGCATGCCGAACTCATTCGTGGCGACATCCTCGGAATGGCCAATGATATTTCTCATGCCCGGCCATTGTACGACCAGGATCGCCGAACATTTCGTGAGCTCCTCACCGCAAGTGCTGCCTCACGCAACTTGCCTGGGGCAATGCTGATCGACAAGGATCGCAACATTCTGGAGTCGGCTCAGACCGGGATTCAGCAGACCTTCACGACGCCGGCGCCGGAATTCCTGAGCAATGTCAGAGAAAACGAACCTGAGATCTCAGTATTTCCGGAGGGGAATTACGTCGCCGCGGTAATCCGGCTGCGAGCGTTTAACGACACCTTCCTATACGTGGCCCGACTGCTTGATCCGCATGTAGTCGCTCAGGTGAAAGAAACTCAGGCCAGCGTTGCCGAATACGCCGAGTTGGAGTCACGCCGGCTCGGGATGCAGGTGTCACTCGCGCTGATGTTCGCCGTCATCGGACTGACTCTCCTGATGGCATCGGTTCTGATCGGATTGAACTTCGCCAATTGGTTGGTCACACCGATCCGCCGCCTCATGAGCGCCGCCAATCTGGTCTCAACAGGCGATCTTCACGTTCAGGTGCCGGTGCACAAGTCGGAGGGCGACCTCGCCCAGTTGGCCGAGACCTTCAACAAGATGACGCAGGAGCTACGCACCCAGCGAGACGAATTGGTCAGCGCAAGCGACCTGATCGACAGCCGCCGTCGATTTATCGAGGCGGTGTTGTCTTCGGCA
>JAICIT010000587.1 GCA_025960445.1 Bradyrhizobium sp.
CCCCGCAAGACTGTATTGACCAAGAAATTCTGCGAAAAAAATCCGGCGCTTGCACGTGCGTTCGATGCGGAAAGCGTTCGCATCGCCACCCTGATTGAGCGACGACGGGCCGTGCTGATCCGCGACCGCACGCAGGCGCTGCTGCAAATCTCAACGGCAGCCGCCGCCAACTACCGGCGCGAAAAGCAGGAACGCGGTCTGCTCGATTATGAAGATTTGATCGACAAGACCCTGGACATGCTTATTCGTGTTTCCCCGGGCTGGGTACATTACAAGCTCGATCGCGGCGTAGATCACGTGCTGATCGATGAAGCGCAAGACACCAGTCCCAAACAATGGGAGATCATCGCCCATATCATTTCCGATTTCACGTCCGGCAAAGGGGCGCGGGATGACGTCGTGCGCACGATCTTTGCGGTCGGTGACGAAAAGCAGTCGATCTTTTCCTTTCAAGGCGCAGCGCCTCGCGAGTTCGATGCGCGTCGGCGGCTGCTGCAAAAGCTATTTGTCGATGCCGGACTGAAGTTCGATCCGGTCTCTTTCACCTACTCATTCCGCTCGGGACCCACGATCCTGCAGGCGGTCGACCACGTTTTTCGCGAACAAGAGATTTATCGCAGCATTCATTCGATCGAGAGCGGATATCCTCTTCACAATTCTCTGGCTGATGCAGGGCCGAGCCTGATCGATCTTTGGGAGTTGCAGCAGCCGGAAATCAAACAGGACATCGAAGGCTGGCGAGCGCCATTTGACGGCTTGTCGCAAACCAGCCCCGAGGTAAAGCTTGCTAGGCGGATTCAATCCGAGATCAAGCAATTGGTCGAGAGTGGCACGCTTACCGGCAGCGCGGGCAAGCGGCGACCACTGCGCTACGGCGACATGCTGGTGCTGGTGCGCCGACGCGGCAACGCCTTCGATGCCGTGATCCAGGCTTTGAAGCACGCCAATATTCCCGTGGCCGGTGCAGACCGGCTGAAGCTGACCGAGCATATCGCGATCATCGACCTGATGAACCTCGCAGATGCGCTGCTGTTGCCGCGCGACGATCTGGCGCTGGCCGTTGCGCTGAAAAGTCCGCTCTTCGGGCTCACCGACGATGATCTTTTTACACTGGCATGGCAACGCAAGGGGTCGCTGCGGCAATCGCTCAGCATGCACGCCTCGACCGACGGCAGATTGAGGAATGCGCTGGCTCGATTGACCGAATGTGAGCGCCGCTTCGATCGCGAGACGCCGTTTGCATTCTTTGCCTGGCTACTCGGAGGCGATGGCGCTCGCGCGCGCATCCTGCGGCGGCTCGGTCATGAAGCCAATGACGCGCTCGACGAGTTCCTTGAACTGGCCCTGAACTATGAACGCAAGGCGCCCGCTACGCTGCAGGGCTTCATTGCGTGGTTGCGGGCCGCTGACACCGAAGTGAAGCGCGACATGGAAATCTCGCGCGATGAAGTCCGAGTCATGACCGTGCATGGCGCCAAGGGGCTGGAAGCCGCCGTGGTGTTTCTGGTGGACACCACCTCATCGCCATCGGACACGCAGCGCCCGAAACTCATTCGCCTGCCCGGGGGCGTCATGGTATGGGCCGGCAAGAAGGCAGACGATCCGGCCGTGGTCGCGGCCGGGCGCACGGCCATGCTGGCCGAGATCGAGGACGAATATCGCCGTCTGCTTTACGTGGCAATGACGCGCGCGGCCGATCGCCTGATCGTCGGCGGCTGCATGCCCGGTAACGCAAATAGTGTCCGCAAATACTCATGGTACGATCTTGTCCGAGCGGGTCTCGCCAATTCCGGATTGCATGAGCAGACGATCGAGAGACCCGATGGAGCGATCAAACGCTACACGCGGCCCGACGAACTTGATTCCGCAAAGGGCATTGTTGCCCCGCCACGGACGAAGGCTGAGGTCGAGCTGCCAATGTGGCTGCGGATCGCGGCGCCACCGGAGGCCAACGCTGATAAGCTGCTGCGACCTTCAGATCGCGCCGAAAATGAAAATCGGCGGGTTCGGAGCGGCGAACCGATCCACGTGCGCGCACAAGCGTTGCGGCGGGGCACGCTCGTGCATCGGTTGCTGCAATCCCTTCCTGACCTGCCAAGCGATCGTCGGCAGCAGGCCGCGTCAAATTACCTCGCCCGCAACGCCGGCGACTGGGAGGTCGGAGATCGGCAAGCCTTGGCTTCGGGCGTGGTGGCGCTGATCGAAGACAGTCGCTTCGCGCCGGTATTTGGTGCTGGCAGCCGTGCCGAGGTGTC
>JAICIT010000588.1 GCA_025960445.1 Bradyrhizobium sp.
CGGATTTTCCGAAGCCGGGCAGTTCAGGAACGATCGTGCGATGCGAGCGCGCCAGATCGGGCGCGATCGCGTCGAAGCTGGCGCGATCGGACAGCAGCGAGTGAAACAGAAACAGCGTGGGCCCCTGCCCGGTTTGCGCGGCATTGACTGTACCGTTGGCGAAGAGTCGATCCATGGCTTGGCCTTTTTCGCCTGATTGAGTGCTGCGTTGAAGTGAAGCGACCGGCCGGATCAGGCTTTCGCGGTGGCGACATCCTCGAGCCCGCGATTGCGCGGCTCGACGCCCCACGCCCACACCATCAGGATCTGAACGAGCACAAGCCCGATCATCAGCCAGACCACACCCGGCAGATTGTACGACGTCATCAGCGCGCCGACCATGAACGGCGACACCACCGTTGCGCCGCGTCCGAGCGTGTTGCAGATGCCATTGGCGCGCAACCTGATCTCGGTCGGGAACAGCTCCGGCGTATAGACCCCGAACAGGATCGCGGTCTGCACGTAAATCGCGACGATCAGCACGCAACCGACGCTGAGCACGATGGCCGGATCGGACGCGGCGTTGAAGCGCGCATAGATATAGCCGGTGACGATCGTCACCACCGACGCGCCGATGATGCTCGCGCGCCGCCCGATCGCATCGGACAAATAGGCGCCGAGCGCGCAGCCGACCAGCGATCCCGCCGACAACACCAGCGTATAGGCGAGCGAACTCGCGATCGTCAGCCCCTGGCGCAGGAAGAACTGCGGCAGGAAAATCACGAAGCCGAAGATCAGGGTGTTGATGGTGATCAGTACCCATGAGCCGACCAGCATTCGCTGCAGCAGCGGCGGCCGGAGCATGTCGAGCGCGCTGACCTGAGCGATTGCGGCCGGCACCACGATCGGCGGCAGCGCACGGCCACCGGCAGCTTCCTTCTCGATCAACGTCATCAGGGATTCGGCCTCGGCGATGCGGCCCTGGGATTCAAGCCAGCGCGGCGATTCCGGAAGATTCTTGCGCAGGTACCAGACGATCAGCGAGCCGATACCGGCGATGACGAACATCGGCCGCCAGCCCCAGGCCGGAATGATGAGATAGCCGAGCAAGGCGGTCACGGGGAATCCCATCACCGTCAGGAAGGCCATCATCGACAGCCAGCGCCCGCGCGTCCTCGGCGGAACGAACTCGGTCAAGGTCGAATAGCCGACGACGATTTCGGCGCCAAGCCCGAGGCCCTGCACGAAGCGGCAGGCGATGAGCTGATTCATGTCCTGTGCAAACGCCGCAGCCAGCGACGCCAGCCCGAAAATCAGAAGGTTGACCTGATAGGTGAACCGCCGCCCGAATCTGTCGCCGATAAATCCGGTGATCAGCGAACCGAGCGTCATGCCGACAAACGTCAGCGAGATAAACTGGAGGTTTTGCGGCGCGGTCGTGAATTTGGTCTGAATCGCGGAGGCGAGCACGCCGCCGGCGATATAGAGATCATAGCCGTCGAAAAACATCCCGGCGCCGACCAGCCAGAAGATCCGGTAGTGAAACGATGAGATCGGGAGCCGGTCGAGGCGAGCGCCGGCGTCGACTGCGAGACCCATGAATTCCCCCTCGGCAGGCCGGTCCTTGAGTCGCCGGTTGGGGCTCGATGCTAATCAAGACGCCAGCAGAAAGCTACTGCGGATGCTGGCGCTCCCGCGCGGCCTCACAGTTCGAGACGCATGGCGAGGATTTGTCATGGCCCGCGCTTCGTCCCGGCCACGACGATCGAGAGAGACAAGCCCGGCGCCATGACCATCGCGAGAGGAGATCACGTCTTGAATTGCGAAGGCCGCGACGAAGTGCGTTGCCTACTTACCGCAACCCGATCCGATCACGCGCTCTTCAAAGCGACCCGGAACTCGGCTTCGGTCTTGGCCTTTACCTCATCGAGCGTGACGCCATCGGCGAGCTCGACCAACGCCATTCCGTCCTTGCCGTGCTTGTCGATCGTGAACACCGCCAGATCGGTGACCACCATGTCGACCACCCGCTCGCCGGTCAGCGGCAGGTTGCATTGCTTCAGCAGCTTCGGGCCGTCCTTGGCGGAATGCTCCATCACCACCACGACGCGCTTGACGCCGGCGACGAGATCCATCGCGCCGCCCATCCCCTTCACCATCTTACCGGGGATCATCCAGTTGGCGAGATCGCCGTTCTGCGCCACCTGCATCGCGCCGAGGATCGACAGATCGATGTGCCCGCCGCGCACCATTCCGAACGA
>JAICIT010000589.1 GCA_025960445.1 Bradyrhizobium sp.
ACGGCGGCGAGATACAGGCAGCTCTCCGCGCCATAAATTCCGCCGACGACGGCGCCTAGCGCGGACCCGAGCGGGCGTGCGCCGTAGCTCATGATGTTGATCGCCGAGACCCGGCCGAGCAAGCTTGGCGGCGTCACCGACTGCCGCAACGTGGTGGTGCTGATCACCCAAAGTATCGGCCCGGCACCGAGCAGGAAGAAGCTCAAGCCAGCCAACGCTGGACTGGGAATGAGCGTTGTCAAAGCCATCAGGGTCGCCGCGACAAACCCGGTCACCGGCCCCAATCCGATCACGACCCCGAATGGCAGACGGCGCATCACCCGCGTCGCCAGCAACGCCCCGAACACCATGCCAACGCCGTACATTGCGAGCGTGGTGCCAACGCCGGTGGCCGACAGCGCCAGACGACGCACCGCATAGGGCACGAACACGGCGAGCAGCAGGAACGACGCCGTATTGAAAATGAACTGGGTGACGAATACCGGCCGCAGCAGCGGATGATGCAGCACAAAGGCGGCCCCTTCCTTGATCTCCTGCAGCGGATGGCGCTGTGGCACGGATTGTCGCGCCGGCTCATAGATCCCGGATAGCAAGACCACCGCAACAACAGAAAGCGCCGCGGCGAAACCGAACGCTGGCGCGGCGCCGACCCATCCCACCAACACACCGCCGACTGCTGGTCCACTGGCAAAGGCAACGGTACGCGCCAGTTCGATCCGCGCATTGGCGGCCGGCAGCAGTTGCGCCGGGACCAGAGAGGGCACCAGCGCTGGCGCCGCCACGCTATAGACGACCGTGCCGCATACGGCTGCGAAGCCCGCCAATGCGAGCAGGGGCAATGTCAGCAGATTGAGCCCGATCAGCACCAGGATGGCGACCAGCGCCACAGCCCGCAGCGCTTCGGCTCCCGCCATCAGCCGCCGCCGCGCCATTCGGTCGGCCAAAAGGCCGGCAGGGATCGCGAACAGGATGAACGGTAATGTCAGCGCGGTTTGCAGCAGCCCGGTCTGGCCTTCGCCCACTCCAAGCAACAACACCGCTACGATCGGGGCAGCGGCAAGCGCGACCTGCTCGGCCGATTGCGCCGCCAGATTGGACCAGGCCAACCGGTTGAAGGTCGACGGCAGGCGAGGTGGCAGGTTGGTTTCGTGGCTCATCGCATTCGCTCGCATTTCTCGTTGTTCCGCTCAATGTGTCGGCTCGTGATCCGCGAAACCACCCGGTTTCGGACAAGCCGCGGGAGGGACGTAGATGCAGTTGCAAATTAGTTGCAATAAGAGCCATAGTCGGTCATCGTATGGAAATGGACGCGAGACTACCCCGGCTACCAACTGAACCGTCGCCGAACGCTACCCCCGCGGTCCCGTCCGGCTGGCGCGGGACACGCGGCGAGCCCTCGTTGGCGGGGATGTTTGGGACCATCCAGACCGCAAAGGGCGGCTCGTTCTGGCGCAAGCTGCTGGCCTTCCTCGGCCCGGGCTATCTCGTCGCGGTCGGGTATATGGACCCCGGCAACTGGGCCACCTCGCTCGCCGGCGGCTCCAAGTTTGGCTATGCGCTGCTGACGATCGCACTGCTGTCGAATTTGATGGCGGTCGTGCTCCAATCGCTGTGCACCCGGCTGGGCGTTGGGGCGGGCCGGGACCTCGCGCAGGCCTGCCGCGATTCCTTCCCGCGCTGGATCTCGCTGCCGCTGTGGCTATCTGCGGAAATTGCCATCACCGCGACTGATCTGGCGGAAGTGATCGGCACAGCAATTGGCCTCAATCTGCTGTTTCACATTCCGCTCGAAATCGGGGTGATCATCACCGCAGCCGACGTGTTCCTGATCCTCGGACTGCAGGCGTTCGGCTTTCGATGGATCGAGGCTTTCGTGGTCGCGATGCTCGCGGTGATCGCGGCCTGCTTTGCGGTGCAGATTGCGATGGCCGATCCCGATTGGGGCGCCGTGCTGCGCGGGTTTGCGCCGACAACGGATATTTTTCGCAATAGCGAGATGCTCTATCTGGCGCTGGGCATCCTCGGCGCTACCGTGATGCCGCATAATCTCTATCTGCATTCAGGCCTGGTGCAGACGCGCGGTTATGGCGAGGGCATCGAAGAAAAGCGCGAGGCCATTAAGCTCGCCACGATCGACTCGACCATCGCGCTGTGCCTGGCGCTGACGATCAATGCGTCCATCCTGATCCTGGCGGCGGCGACCTTCCATCGGATCGGCAAGACCGA
>JAICIT010000590.1 GCA_025960445.1 Bradyrhizobium sp.
CATGCCGCCTATCTCGGCATCGGCGGCTATGCCGTTGGCATTCTCGCGGCCGAAGGGATCGGCTCCGGGTTCATTCAGTGGCCGGTCGCGCTCCTCGCCTCGGCATTGTTTGCGCTGGTGATCGGCGCGCTGTCGCTGCGCACCCGCGGCGTCTACTTCATCATGATCACGCTCGCGTTCGCGCAGATGGCCTACTACGTCGCATCCGGGCTCGCCCGTTACGGCGGCGACGACGGGCTGACCATTTACAAGCGCAGCGACTTCGGCGGGCTGATCAATCTATCAAATCGCGTCCAGTTCTACTATCTCTGCCTCGCCTGCCTTTTCGGCGGCCTCTACCTGATATGGCGGATCGTCAATTCGCGTTTCGGCATGGTGGTGCAGGGCTTGCGCTCCAATGAGGCGCGCATGCAGGCGATCGGATTCCCGGCCACGCGTTATCGGCTTGTCTGCTTCGTGATCTCGGGCACCCTGTGCGGCCTGACGGGCGCGCTGCTGGCCAACAACACCGACTTCGTCAGTCCCGCGGTCATGTACTGGACCCGCTCCGGCGATCTGATGGTGATGGTCATCCTCGGCGGCATGGGCTCGCTGTTCGGACCGGTGATCGGCGCGATCGTGTATCTGGTGCTGGAAGAGTTCCTGTCGCAGGTGACGGAATACTGGGCGCTGATCATGGGGCCGCTTCTGCTGCTGATCGTGCTGTTCGGGCGCGGCGGCATCGACGGATTGCTGGGAAGGCTGCGCCATGGCTGAACCCTTGCTGCGGGTCGAGAAGCTGGTGCGCCGGTTCGGCGGCATCGTTGCGACCGATCAGGTCTCGCTCGACGTCGCCGAGGGAGAGTTGCACGCGATCATCGGACCGAACGGTGCCGGCAAGACCACGCTCATCAGCCAGTTGACCGGGCAACTGCTTCCGAACGCCGGCAGCATTCGATTGGCCGGCCGCGACATCACCTGGGTGCCTGCCTATCGCCGCAGCGCGCTCGGGTTGGCGCGCTCGTTTCAGATCACCTCGTTGCTGCTGGACTTCACCGCCGCTGACAATGTTGCGCTGGCGGCGCAAGCGCATGACGGCCACTCCTTTCACTTCTGGGGCAATGCGCGCAAGGTGCCGCATTTGCGCCAGGCAGCGCAGGCCGCACTGGATCGTGTCGGCCTCGGCGCTCGCGCCAACGTGCTGGTGTCGCGGCTGAGCCACGGCGAGCAGCGTGAGCTCGAACTCGCCGTGGCGCTTGCGACGAGGCCGCAGTTGTTGTTGCTGGACGAACCGATGGCCGGCCTTGGCGTGACGGAGTCCGCGCGCATGGTCAGGCTGCTGCAGGAATTGAGGCGCGAACTCTCGATCGTGCTGGTCGAGCACGACATGGACGCGGTGTTCGCGCTCGCCGACCGCATCAGCGTTCTGGTTTATGGACGCGTGATCGCCTCGGGCACGCCGGCGGAGATCCGCGGCAATGAAGAGGTGAAGCGGGCCTATCTCGGTGATCAACACGCGGTGACCCGTCATGGCTGAGCCGATGCCTTTGCTGGAAATCGAAAGCATCGAAACCTGCTACGGGCTCAGTCAGGTGCTGTTCGGCCTCTCCCTGTCGGTCGGGTCCGGTGAAATGGTCGCCATGATGGGCCGCAATGGCATGGGAAAAACCACGACCATCCGCTCGATCCTTGGACTGACGCCGGCGCGTGCCGGTGCCATCCGTTTCGCGGGGCAGGAGGTGCGAAGATTCCCTTCCTTCCGGATTGCGCAACTCGGAATCGGCCTGGTGCCGGAAGGACGCCAGATATTTCCAAACCTGACGGTTCGGGAAAATCTCGTCGCGGCTTCCGCCAATCGCGCCGGCAGCCCCGATCCCTGGACCATCGAAAAAATTCACGCGCTGTTTCCGCGCCTTGCCGAGCGCGGAAACAACATGGGAAATACATTATCGGGCGGCGAGCAGCAGATGCTGGCGATCGGCCGGGCGCTGATGACCAATCCCCGGCTGCTGATCCTCGATGAAGCCACGGAGGGACTCGCGCCCCTGATCCGCGACGAGATCTGGCGTTGCCTGTCGATGCTCAAGGCGCGCGGTCAATCGGTTCTGGTGATCGACAAAAACATCGAGAACCTCACGGCAATCGCCGATCGCCATTACATCATCGAGCGCGGCCGCGCGGTTTGGAGCGGCACCTCCGAGCAACTGATCGCGCAGCCCGA
>JAICIT010000591.1 GCA_025960445.1 Bradyrhizobium sp.
GCCCATCAGCGGACGTTTGCCGGCGTCGCGGTCACCGCCCGCGCCAAACACGACGACGAGCCTGCGCCTGGTGTACGGCCTCAATGCCTGCAGCGCTTTCGCGAGCGCGTCCGGCTTATGCGCGTAATCGATAAAGATCAGTGCCCCGTTGCGCTCGGCGACCCGCTCCAGCCGTCCCTTCGCGCCTTCGAGGAATTCGAGCTGTGCGAAAACGGCGTCAGGCTGGCTACCGGTCGCGATTGCGAGCCCGACCGCGACCAGCGCATTCTCGATCTGAAACTCGCCGACCATCGGCAACCGTGCCGCATGCCTTCGCCCGCGATGTTCAAGCGTGAGCTTCTGCGCCAAGCCGTCGATTCCGGCGTCGAGCAATCGTATCCCCTCGCCCGCGCCATCGCCCGTCCTTCCGACCGTGACGATCCGCAAGCCGCGGATGCGCTCCGCATCAATCACTGCCTGCGAGCAATCGTGATCGGCCGAAATCACCGCAGCGCCATCAGCAGCGATCAGCTCGCGAAACAGCCGGAGCTTGGCGTTCAGGTAATGCTTTACATCAGGATGGTAATCCATGTGATCGCGCGACAGATTGGTGAAGCCGCCGGCAGCGACGCGCACGCCGTCCAGCCGATACTGATCGAGACCGTGCGATGAGGCCTCCAGCGCAAGATGGGTGACGCCTTCGCGGGCGATTTCGTCAAGCTGCCGGTGCAGCGCGATCGGATCCGGGGTTGTCAACGAGCCGTAGATCGTTCGCTTCGGCGACACCAGGCCGATGGTGCCGATGCTGGCCGATTCCAGGCCAAGCCGCTGCCAAATCTGTCGGGTAAAGGCGGCAACGGAAGTCTTGCCGCTGGTGCCGGTCACGGCTGCGATCGTTCCAGGCTGACGTGGATAGAATTTGGCCGCTGCCAACGCCAGCGCCCGGCGCGGATTGGGCGTGACCACGAACGGCACGGAGCAAGTGCGTTCAGGCGACCGATCGCCGACTACGGCTACTGCACCCAAGGCAATCGCCTGGTCGATGAATCGCGCGCCATCGGTCTTGCTGCCGGCCAGCGCGAAAAACAGGTCGCCAGGTTTTACCGCGCGGCTGTCGACCGCAATTCCAGAGACCTCGATCGCTTGCGCACACGGCTCGAGCGTCGCGTCATCGTTGAACAGGTCGCGAAGCCTCATGATCGTCCAGCCCGGCCGGCGCAAAGGTCCATTGTCCGAAGTTCGTGATCCATCGCGGCACTCTCTGCCGAACTTCGCAAAACGGGGCAACTCCAACGTTGAAGCGATTTGAAGTTCCTGATCCGAATTGCAGCAATCGGTCCGGGAACTCAAGTCGGCGGCACAGATAACGCCTTACTGGGTTGTCCTCGATGCCGCAAGAATAAGGCGGTCGGACGGCGGCAGATCGAAGCGCGGCGCGATGCCGAGCAGCGGTGCGATGCGGGAGATCACATTTCCGCCGGTTGGCACCGCGTTCCAGCCGGAAGTGATGAACCCGAAGGTTTCTTTGAGCGGCTGTGGTTCGTCCAGCATGATCAGGAGCTGGTAGCGAGGATTGTCGGCCGGCAGGATCGCGGTGAAGGCGTTCAGCACGCGTTTCTTGACATAGTGACCGTTGATGACCTTCTCGGCTGTGCCGGTCTTGCCGCCGATGTAGTAGCCCTTGACGTCAGCCTTCTTCGCGGTGCCAACTTCGGCATTCAGCCGCATCAGGAACCGCATCTTCTCGGAAGTTTCCGGCTTGATCACCCGCTTCGCCAGCGCCATGGCTTCCTGCTCGGTGCGCTTCATGAAGGTCGGCGGAATCAGGTAACCGCCGTTCACCAGCGCGTCGATTCCCATGACGGCCTGCAACGGCGCAACCGCGATCCCGTGCCCGAATGCAATCGTCACGGTGTTCAGTTCGGACCAGTGCTTCGGGACGATCGGCGAAGCGCTCTCCGGCAATTCGGTACGCAGCCGTTCAAGCTGGCCCAATTTGCGCAGGAACGCTTTGTGGGCCTCGACACCTTGCGATAGCGCGATCCGCGCCGCGCCGACATTCGACGAGTAGTAGAAGACTTCCTTCATGTTGATCATGCGCCCGAGCGCGTGATCGTCATGGATGGTGAATTTGCCATAGTGCAGAGGACCGCGAGCGTCCCACATTGAATTAAGATCGACCTTGCCGGAATCCAGCGCCATCGCCAGCGTAAATGCC
>JAICIT010000592.1 GCA_025960445.1 Bradyrhizobium sp.
AGGACATATGACGTCATGACGTCACCAATCGCTGGCGGCGTGGACTGCGATCTGCATCCGGCCGTTCCTCATCTGACCAGCCTGTTGCCTTACCTGAACGAGTACTGGCGCGATCAGGTGACCACCCGCGGCATGACCGACCTTGTATCGCAGTCCTATCCTACCAATTCGCCGATTTCCGCGCGGCCGGACTGGCGCCCTGCAAAAGGCAAACCGGGCTCGAGCCTTGCCGATATGAAAGCGCAGGCGCTGGACCCGTTCGGCGTCAGCTTCGGCATCTGCAATCCGTTGTTCGGCGTGCAGATGGTGTTCTCCGAAGACATGGCGGAGGCGTTCTGTCGCGCGCTGAACGACTGGCTGGTGAAGGAATGGCTGGACCGGGACGACCGGCTGCGAGGCTCGATCGTAATACCCGTACAGAGCGTGGAGAAATCGGTCGCCGAGATCGAGCGTTGCGCCAAGGACAAGCGGTTCGTTCAGGTGCTGATGCTTGTAATGGGCGATATGCCGCTTGGCAAACGCGCCTATTGGCCGATCTATGCCACCGCAGAGCGGCTTGGCCTTCCGATCGGAATCCACGCCGGCAGCAATTATCACAATCCGCCGACCTCGGTGGGTTGGGGGTCGTATCACATCGAGGACTACGCCGCGCAGGCGCAGGCGTTTCAGACCCAACTGACCAGCCTCATCGTCGAAGGCGTATTCGCGCGACATCCAAACCTGAAAATGGTGATGCTGGAATCCGGCTTCACCTGGTTGCCGCCTTATCTTTGGCGACTTCACAAGTTCTGGCGCGGCATCCGTATGGAAACGCCGTGGGTAGATCGCGCGCCATTGGAAATTGTGTGCAGCAATATTCGATTTTCACTGCAGCCGGTCGATGCTCCGCCTGATCCCGAGACGTTAAAACGCCTGCTGGACCATATGCAATCGGATGAATTGCTCTTATTCTCTACGGATTACCCGCACTGGCAATTCGACGGCAACGCGGCATTGCCCGAGGGAATTTCATCCGATCTGGTACACAAGATCATGATCGATAATCCACTCGCGACCTACCCGCGACTGAGCCAACCGGCGCCAAAGCATGGCCTTGAAAAATTTGAGGCGGGCTTTCCGAAATGAAGATGCCCGAACCAAGTGCGCTAGATGGGATTAGTCCATCGAAGCTGGATCAGTCTCAACAGGAGATGACGCCATGAACGTGCAGTTCCGCGCCGAGACGCAGCCCGGTTCAACCGTTCAGGTAAAGGCCGCGATCGCCGATTGCGACATCCACCCAGCGCGCAAAACGCCGGAGGAACTCTATCCGTATCTCGCGAAGCGCTGGCACTCCCATCTGCAAACGTTCGGCAAGCATCCGTATCAAGGCATGATGGAGGGCCCGCCTTATCCGAAGGCGCAGCCAAACGCGTCCCGTCGTGACGCCTATCCGCCGGACGGCGGCCCGCAGGGCTCATCGCTGTCGTTCATGCAGCAGCAGCATCTCGATCCGAATAACGTGGCGCTTGGCGTGCTGTGCCCGCTCAATACCGGACAGGGCATTCGCAACCAGGATCTGAGCGCGGCTCTGGCGAGCGCGATCAATGACTGGCAGATCGCCGAGTGGACCGGCAAGGATCGCCGGCTCAAGGGGTCGGTCGTGGTTGCCAATGAGGACGGTCCCGCGGCAGCAGCGGAAATTCGCAAGAGAGCCGGTGACAAGAATTTCGTGCAGGTATTGCTTTTGAGCCGCAACGTTGAGCCGCTGGGGCAGCGCCGCTACTGGCCGATCTACGAAGCTGCGGAGGAGGCGGGGCTTCCTGTCGGCGTGCATGCCTTCGGCTTCGGCGGCAATCCGATCACGGCTTCGGGCTGGCCGAGCTAT
Organism: Bradyrhizobium sp.; assembly: GCA_025960445.1. Lineage (GTDB taxonomy): Bacteria > Pseudomonadota > Alphaproteobacteria > Rhizobiales > Xanthobacteraceae > Bradyrhizobium. The sequence continues at coordinate 1,868 of JAICIT010000592.1, forward strand.
TACATCGAGGAAATGGTCGGTCACTCGCAATGTCAGCAGACGGCCCTTGCCAGCCTGGTGCTGGAGGGCGTGTTCGAACGGCATCCGAAACTCAAAATGGTGATGATCGAGGCCGGATTCGGCTGGGCGCCGTCGCTGTCGTGGCGGCTGGATAGAACCTGGGAACGGCTGCGCGGCGAGGTGCCGCACGTCAAGCGCCCGCCATCGGAATATATCCGCGAGCACATTTATTGGACGACGCAGCCGATGGAAGACCCTGAAAGGCGCGACCATTTGTTCGATGTGATCGATTGGGTCGGCTGGGACAAGCTGCTATTCGCAAC
>JAICIT010000593.1 GCA_025960445.1 Bradyrhizobium sp.
CCCGGCCGGATCATCGTGCGCGATCCCAGCGGCCAATCGTTCGTCCGCCACGACGAGGTGAATCGATTCCGGTTCGGCGCGCGCGACATCAGGACCCAGCAGGTTGGTGGCGAGACCCGCACGATCGTGGTTCGACCTGATGGCAGCCAGATCATCAATGTCAGCAGCCGGGATGGCCGGCTGCTGCGCCGGATTCGCCGGGATCGGCAGGGCCGCGAAATCATCATCATCGACAATACCTATCGTGATCCCGCCGCGGTCGGCGGCTTCTATGTCGATCTGCCGCCGCCCGTGATCCGGATCCCCTACGACCGCTATATCGTCGATTCCGTCGATGCCTCGCCGGAATTGATCTATGACACGCTCGAGGCCCCGCCGGTGGATCCGGTCGCACGTCGCTATTCGCTCGACGAAATCCGCTACAGCCCATCGCTCCGGATGCTGATGCCCAGCATCGATGTCGACACCATCAACTTCGAGACGGGATCATGGGAAATACCGCCCGACCAGGCGGCGAAGCTGCAGTCGATTGCGGACGGGCTGAACCGGGCGATCCAGCGCAACCCGCGCGAGGTGTTTCTGATCGAAGGTCACACCGATGCGGTGGGCAACGATGTCGACAATCTGTCGCTGTCGGACCGCCGCGCCGAAGCGGCCGCCGAACTGCTGACGCAGCAATTTGGCGTGCCTGCCGAAAATCTGACCTCGCAGGGCTATGGTGCGCAGTATCTCAAGGAGCAGACCGACGGACCGAGCCGGATCAACCGTCGCGTCACCATCCGCCGCATCACCCCGCTGCTCAATGGCGGAACGGCCTCGCTGCCGCCACCACCACCCGGCACCGCGCCGCCGCGATGAGACCGGGCGGGAAGCCGGATTGAATCGCGATGTCGTAGCATGGATGGAGTGCCGCGGATCCGCATCCACGGTTACTTCAGTCCGAGCTTCCGCTTGCGCTGGCCGAGGGTCCGCAGGCGCAGCGCGTTGAGCTTGATGAAGCCCGCGGCATCGCGATGATCATAGGCGACGGCGCCTTCCTCGAAGGTGACAAGATCCTGATCGTATAGCGAATATCGGCTTTCGCGGCCGACCATGATGACGTTGCCCTTGTAGAGCTTGAGGTAAACGCGTCCGGTGACATATTGCTGGCTGAGATCGATCGCCGCCTGCAGCATCTCGCGCTCGGGGGCGAACCAGAACCCGTTGTAGACGAGCTCCGCATAGTTCGGCATCAGCTCGTCCTTGAGATGCGCCGCGCCACGGTCGAGCGTGATCGACTCGATGCCGCGATGGGCGGCCAGCAGAATGGTGCCGCCCGGCGTCTCGTACATGCCGCGCGACTTCATGCCGACGAAGCGGTTTTCGACCAGATCGAGCCGGCCGATGCCGTTGGCGCGGCCAAGTTCATTGAGTTTGGTCAAAAGGCTCGCCGGCGACAGTTTTTTGCCGTCGATCGCGGTGGCATCGCCCTTCTCGAAATCGATCGAGATCGTGGTCGGCTGGTCCGGCGCCTGCTCGGGATCGACCGTGCGGGAGTAGACGTAGTCAGGTACCTGCTGCGCGGGATCCTCCAGCACCTTGCCCTCGCTCGAGGCGTGCAGCAGATTGGCATCGACCGAGAACGGCGCCTCGCCGCGCTTGTCCTTGGCGATCGGGATCTGGTGTGCCTCCGCGAATGCGATCAACTGCTCGCGCGAACGCAGGTCCCATTCACGCCATGGCGCGACAATGGTGATGTCCGGCTTCAGCGCATGATAACCGAGTTCGAAGCGAACCTGGTCGTTGCCCTTGCCGGTCGCGCCATGGGCGACCGCGTCAGCCCCGACTTTCTCGGCGATCTCGATCTGCTTCTTGGCAATCAAGGGTCGTGCGATCGAGGTTCCAAGCAGATATTGCCCTTCATATACCGCGTTGGCGCGAAACATCGGGAACACGTAGTCCCGGACGAACTCCTCGCGCAGGTCCTCCACGAAAACGTTTTCCGGCTTGATGCCCAGCAGCAGCGCCTTCTGACGCGCGGGCTCGAGCTCGTCGCCCTGGCCGAGGTCGGCGGTGAATGTCACGACTTCGCAGCGATAGGTGGTCTGCAGCCATTTCAAGATGATCGAGGTGTCGAGCCCGCCCGAATAGGCGAGCACCACCTTCTTAATGTTCTTGCTCATGAAAATCCCGCGGAATTTGGCCGGCAGC
>JAICIT010000594.1 GCA_025960445.1 Bradyrhizobium sp.
TAACCGACAGCGCGATCGCTCCTATGCGAATCGAAAACACATCGGCAAGCCGTGCCGGAGAGGACATGATCAGGTCGAGATCGGCGCGGGCATAAAAAGCCCGTGTGACGGATTCGATCGCCTGCGACAGCATCAAGGTCCAGGCGAGAAAGATGATCGCGGCGACGATGATCAGCGAGGATATGTCAGGCGGGAGTTGGAGGTCCGCAAACCGGCCGATCACCGCATAGGCCGGCAGGTGCATGATCGCGGCAAAGACAACGAGCCCGATCAGGGCAGCGCGCCTGCGGCCGCGCCGCCCGGCTGTCATGACCGCGAGCCACTCGCGCCATGCCAGCCGAAGCTCGTGCTGGGCAAACCACGCCCTGGCCGAACTCATGCGGCGGCCGCGACGTCGACCAGCGCGATGAAGAGGTCTTCGAGGCTGGTGTCATGCTGGCCGTTCTGCTGGCGCAATTCGGCCAAAGTGCCTTCGGCGACGAGTCGTCCCGCGGCGATGACGCCGATCCGGTCTGCCATTCGTTCGGCGACTTCGAGAATATGTGTGGTCATGATGACAGTGCAGCCGGCGCGGACTCGGTCGTTGAGCAATCCTTTGACATGCCGGGCGGAAACCGCATCCAGCCCGGTAAGCGGCTCGTCAAGAATGATCAGCCGGGGCGCATGCACCAGTGCGCCGGCCAGCGCAACCTTCTGGCGCATGCCCTTGGAAAAACCCTCGCAGCGTTCGTGCAGATGTGCCTGCAATCCGAGCGAGACGAGCAGTTCGTGCGCGGCCGGTTCGGCAACACGCGGATCAATGCCCCACAGCCCGGCAACGAATTCGAGGTATTCCAACGGAGTGAGCTTGTCGTAGATCATCGGCTCGTCCGAAACCCATGCCATCACTTGCTTTGCCGCAATGGAATCTGTGAGCGCGTCGATGCCGAAAACGGAAACAGTTCCGGCATCGGGCTGCAACAGTCCGGCTACCATTCGCAGTGTGGTGGTTTTGCCCGCTCCATTCGGACCAACCAGCGCGTAGAATTCGCCCGTCCGGACCGTGAGATCGAGCGCGTCAACCGCGAGGCGGTCAAAACGCTTTGTTAACCCTCGCAGCTCCAGCGCGGATTCATTGGACTTCATAATGGGGTGCCGTGGTTGATTTGCATGCGATGTTTCGACCATGGACCGAAGATATTTCGGTGCGGTGAATCCGTCGGGGCAAATCCGTTTGATCCGCGCGTCGCTGGACCTGCGACATTGCTTCACTGGAGCCGAGGCAATTGGCGACGATGGCTTTGTTGACAGTGAAGCGAGCTTTCGGCTGAATAGGCTGATCGCGACGCTCGGCGCCGACCCAGCCGAACAGCACGTGAACACAGGATGCGGCAAAGGCAGTCGTAAGAATTGCCGTCGCGTCGGGAGGGATGTTGGCAATGCTGGACTTCGTTCAGCAGGTGGTGAGCGGCATTGCGCTCGGCTGCGTCTATGGCTTGATCGCGCTCGGCTTTGTTCTTGTCTACAAGGCCACCGAAGTCGTGAATTTCGCGCAAGGCGATCTCATGATGCTGGGCGGATTTTTCGCCTTCACGTTCATCGGTCTTCTCGGTTTGAATTATTGGATCGGCTTCGCGGCGGCGGTCATATCAATGGCGCTGTTCGGTATGCTGGCCGAGCGTCTCGTGGTGCGTCCGATCCTCGGATATCCGCAGTTCTCGATCATCATGGCCACCATAGGCCTGGGATACTTCCTGCGCTCGGTGGTCGGCATGATCTGGGGCACTGACGACTTCAAGATCGAAACGCCGTTCAGCCAGGGCGTGGTGCGGATCGGCACCCTGGTGTTGGCCTATGACAAGCTTTCGGTGATCGCGGCGACGATCATCCTGTGCGCGCTGCTCTATGTGTTCTTCAATAGGACCATGCTTGGCACCGCGATGCGCGCGAGTTCGGAAAACATGCTGGCGGCCTATTACATGGGTATTCCGGTCAAGCGCGTGGTGTCGATCGTGTGGGCGATCAGCGCCGCGGTCGCGACCTGCGCCGGCGTGCTGTTGGCGCCCATCACCTTCATTCATTCCAACGTCGGTTTGGTGCTGGGGCTGAAGGCGTTTCCCGCCGCCGTGCTCGGCGGTTTCGGCTCCATCCCGGGCGCGGTGGTGGGCGGAGTGCTGATCGGGGTGATCGAGA
>JAICIT010000595.1 GCA_025960445.1 Bradyrhizobium sp.
GCAGCGCCGCGCGGTGCTTGCGCTCTACGCGTTCAATGTCGAGATTTCGCGTGTGAGGGAAGTAGTAAGCCAACCGTTGGCCGGCGAGATCCGGCTGCAATGGTGGACCGATATGCTCGCGGGCACCGGCCATGGGGGAATTGAAGGCAATCCGGTCGCGGCCGAACTCAATCTGGTCATTCAGCACTCGGAGTTGCCAGTCGAGCGGTTGTCGCGCCTGGTCGACGAGCACCAGTTCGATCTCTACAACGATCCGATGCCCACCATGGCCGCTCTCGAAAGTTACCTTAACGACACCTTCTGCACGTTGTTCGCGCTTGCCGCCGAAATCTCCGGGTGGCGAATCCAGGAAATCGAGCACCTCGCAAGGCACGCTGGCCTGGCCCAAGGCATGGCGCGTGTCGTGAGCGCGTTCCCGCTGGATAGCTCGCGGCGTCAGTTGTTCTTGCCGCTACAATTGTTGGAGCGGCAAGGCAGCAGCATGGAGGAAGCATTTTCCGGAAAGGAAAACCCGAAAGTCAGAGCGGCACTGGATGATTTGCTCGGCAACGCGCGGGTTCATCTCGACGCCGCATTGACGTTGCTTGAGAGCATGCCGCCGGAAGTGAGGCCGGCGTTCCTGCCGCTGGCGGTGGTGGCGCGTGAGCTGCGCCGGATGTCACGCGCGGATACCAATCTATTCACGCCCTCGACCACGTCGCGGCTTCGGACACTGTGGACGTTGTGGCGCGCATCGCGGTCGGATTTGTTCTCATAGGTCGCGCGGCCAACGATAACAGCGCGCGGGCTCGCGTCTCAGCTCGAGGGCGTCGCCATATCGGCAGTCTCGAAATTAAAGCGGTCGCGCAGATTCTTGCGCGCTTCCAGGATGTCCTTCAGGAACGCCCGATCGGTGTCGCTTCTCATCATCGGCTCGATCAGGTCGATCTGATTCATCGCGACAAGTTGGAGGATCTCGATCCGTGGCTTGCCGGCCGCGTCGCGTGGCAGGACTTGAACCACCTGGATATGCTCGGGCGGTTTCGGGCGCTTTGCGGCGGTGAGTTCGTTCCGCAATTGCATCTCCAGTGCAACGCGATCTGCCTCCACAAATGCGTACAACCCGACGCCGCTACGGCGATCGGCGAAGGCGACGATCGCGGCGTCCCGGACATCAGGATTCATTCTGATCAGGTCGATCAATACCGGGGCGTCGTTGACCAATCGACGGCCGCCGCCTTCGCGATCAGTGAAATTGAACAGCCCGCGAGTGACGGCACGGTAGACTCTTTTTCCGGTTTTTAGCCAGACCCGCGCGAGCAAGGATTTGCGCGCCAGCATCTTGCGCTCGCTCGGCGTCAACGCATTCGGCGCGTAGGTGCGTTTATGCTTGAGCAGATGCCTGAGATCCTCGTAGGCCGCAATCCGGAACAGCCGACCGCGCGTTTCGAAGCAGGCAGCGAGTTGGAAATCGGTTAGGTAGGCCTGACCATCGCTGCCGCGCAACCAGTTCTGTTCTTTTGCAAGATCGTTATGGCAGATGCCGGCGCGGTGCAGCCTTCGCAGCGCTTTCTTGGCTGAACGGAAATAGCCGGCATCGCCCGAAGGTTTTGCCAGATGCAGCGCTACGCCATCTATGAATCCACGCACCAAAGCCGAGCGCCCGGCCCACAGCAATTCCGGCCCGACATTCAAACCCCGCGCTTTGGCAAGGGCACGACGCTCGCGCGCGAAGAGATGGCGCGCGGGGATATAGGACCACCACGGTACGTGATCGAGACGCCGCAGTACCGCATCGACCTGATCGGCTTGCGTCCCATCGCTGCGAAACCGGCCGCGCTCGACCGTGGAGAACACGTCCCGCTTCAGCAGCACGCCCTCGGTCCATCGCTTTGACAAGACAGCGGCGTCGTCTTTTGGCAATTTCATGAGCCGGCTCATGCCGCCGCAGCGATATTAAGGCTGTCGGCGATCCAGCGCTCGAGATCCGCCAATGCGCGAGCGCTGATCGCTTGCCTCTTGGCAACCGCCTTTTCATTGCCGCGCAGGCGCGTGCCGTCCGGCTTTCTGGTCGGCGGACTGGCGAGAGGCGGAAACAATCCGAAATTGACGTTCATCGGCTGAAATGAGCGCGAACCTGGCTCGATCGTCTCGATGTGGCCGCCGGTAATATGGCCGAGCAGTGATCCCA
>JAICIT010000596.1 GCA_025960445.1 Bradyrhizobium sp.
GGAGCCCAACGGCTGCTTGGGAAAACTTACGACGACAGGGGCCGTGCGCAAGGCGAGGCGGCGCTGGCGGATATCGCCGGCCACCCCTCGACCGCAAAGTTCATCGCAACCAAGTTCGCGCGCCACTTTGTGGCTGACGATCCTCCGCCCATCCTTGTCGCGAAGCTGCAGGATGTCTTTCGCAGCACTGATGGCGACTTGAAAGCATTGACGATCACACTTGTAGATTCCGATGAGGCTTGGCGGGCACCGCTGAACAAGCTTCGCAGCCCTTATGAATTCCTGGTCGCGACAGGGCGGCTATTGGCGCAAGTGCCCGACGATCCGGGGCGCTATCTCGCCGGCCTGAACGCGTTAGGCCAACCGCTGTGGTCACCGGCCGGGCCAAACGGATTTGCTGATACCAACGCGGCCTGGGCCGCGCCGGAGGGAATGAAGCTTCGGCTGGACATCTCGGCGCAAATAGCATCGCGTCTGCCTCCAAATATCGATCCGCGCGATCTCATGGAACTCGCCCTTGCGGATGCAGTATCGCCAGAAACGCGCCAAACGATTGAACATGCCGAATCGCGGCAGCAGGCCATGGCACTGTTGCTGATGTCACCGGAATTCCAGAGGAGGTGACCATGGAATGGGAAACCCTAACCTCGCGGCGTGCGCTGCTGCTCGGCGGGGCATCGTTCGCTGCCTGGGCCTATTTGCCGAGATTTGCACGAGCCGCCGATGGCCGTGATCCGAGGCTGGTTGTGGTGATTTTGCGCGGCGCGTTGGATGGACTGGCCACTGTCGCCCCGATCGGTGATCCCGATTATGCGGGCCTGCATGGCTCTATCGCCTTGACGACGGGCGGGCCGCACCCGGCAACCATGCTGGATTCTTTCTTCGCGCTCCATCCGGCGATGCCTGTGTTCGCGCGCATGTACAAAGAGAAACACGCCGCGGTGGTTCATGCGGTCGCGACCTCTTATCGGGATCGCTCGCATTTTGATGGGCAGGACGTACTTGAAAGTGGATTTCCCGGTCCAGGGCGGGTGCAATCGGGCTGGCTCAACCGCGCGCTGGAGGTTCTGCCGCGCGGCCAGCGAGTGACGAATGGTCTTGCCGTCGGTCCGACCGCGCCGTTGGTCTTGCGCGGCGCCGCACCAACAGTCGGCTGGGCGCCCATCGCGCTGCCGCAAGCGGGAGACGATACCGCAATGCGTGTCCTCTCACTTTATAATCACCGAGATCCGAAGCTGGCATCGGCGTTGTCGCAAGGCCTTGAACTCGATAAGGCCGCGCGAATCGAGGACATGAAGCCGCAGCCGCGGGCCAATGGTCCCAGCGCAATGCGGCTCGTCGCGCGAGGCGCAGCCAAACTAATGGCGGCCGACAATGGCCCCCGCATCGCCTCGCTTGCCTTTGACGGTTGGGATACTCATGCCAATGAGGGCGGCCCGATCGGCCGGTTGGCACAGTTGCTTTCAGGGCTTGATAGCGCGTTGGCCGAGTTCGAGAGCGGACTGGCGGATCGCTGGCGTGACACCGTGATCCTGGTCGCAACCGAGTTCGGCCGCACGGCGCGGATTAACGGCACCGACGGCACCGATCACGGCACCGGCACGGTGGCTTTGCTCGCGGGTGGCGCAGTGAATGGCGGGCGAATTATTTCCGACTGGCCAGGGCTGAAGTTTGCGGATCTCTACGAAGGTCGAGACCTTGCACCAACAACCGATTTGCGCGCGATCATCAAGGGCGCGCTCCGCGATCATCTCGGCATCAGCGAACGCGTGCTGGCGCAAACCGTGTTTCCCGAAAGCGCAAGGGTGAAGCCCATGAGCGGATTGGTGGCCTGAGCTTTTGAATAATCGCGAGCCCTATGAAGTTCACCATCCGCGACAGTTGGAATCGCGAAAAGGCGCTTCCAAGAATCCAATTGCGACGGAAGCGAGCGGCGCACCAGCAGCCATAAGAAAAGCCGCTCAACCCGAGCGGCCTTTCCAAACCAATTGAGCTACGGATCATCCGCCGACGGATTACTCGACGACTTCGACGATCCGGTGAGTGCGCGGATCGACCAGTACCGGTCGATCGTTCACGACCGTGTAGCGATAATCCCGAACGTGATATTCCGCAGGCACCTCATAGTAAGTGACGCCCGCCTCCGGAAGCACGGCGCCCACCCTCAC
>JAICIT010000597.1 GCA_025960445.1 Bradyrhizobium sp.
AGAAAATGCGCCTGGTATTGCTTTAGCGAGGCACTCACGGCCTCCACCTTGCGCGCCAGTTCCGGCTTCCCGGCCGCGGCGATTTTTTCCCGCAACCGATCGATGTCGGAAGCGACTGATTTGCCGATCTCAATCTGCCTGTCGACCTTTTTGAGATCGCCGCGGAGCAGGAAATCCTTTTCCGCACGCCGGCTCTCCAGCACTTCGATTTCGATCTTGCGATTCAAATCGAAGATGCCTCGCGCGCTTTCAGATGCATCGCGGTGTACAGCCGTGGCGGCCTCTCCGTACAAATGAATGCCACCGGTCAAAAGAACGCCGGCAAGGCCCACGATCCCGATGCCCGTGATCTTATGAACCAGCCGCAGCGAGAATATGCTCATTCATATGTCCTTCGAGCTCGCTGCGCGCGATCCGGTGTCCGCCGCACCCGCCTTGGGTATGGAACTGCCGTCGCGGCGCTTCCAATCAAATCGAGGAAATAAGCGATCGTATCTAGCATCGGGTTAACTGACGGACCCGTAATAATACGAAGCATCGAATCCGCGACCGACCGAATCGGAGCGCGCGCCAGTTCCAGCGCATGCAACCATCACCACGCATGAGGACGCGAGCGGACGTTCACCGCAGGACTAAAATGAAGGCAATGATGCGCGACCCGACGGCCGAGACGGCTATTCGGTTGAGCGGCGAAGCTCCGGAGCGCTGTCCGCTTTCGAAGACTCGGATCGGCTTTCAGAACTAACCGGCGGGATGCTGCCGACAGTCTCGACCCGCGGGGTTTCGACGCGCGCAGTAATCTCTGTATGGGACGCGTCGGCCGATCGCGCGTGCTCCCGCGGATGCAGCGAACGAGGCCGGGCCGCGGCGCGGGCCAGCAACATCTGCGCGGCTCCCTGATGGCGGAAATCGCAATACGCGAAGCCCATGCCGGAAACCGAACCACGGAAGCTGCGATCGTCTCTCTTGTCGAGATTGAAACATGGCTCGAAAGGAATGCCCTTGATCGAGGCGCACACCGCCTGACCGCGGACCAGGAGCGTATTTCCAGGCAGCCGAAGGTGACGAACGGGACCTGAGCCGCTGAACTGCACTGCGCCGGCCGCACCCATATCATCGAGGATCCGGCCTGCGCCGCGGGTGCCATCGAAGCAGGTAAATGCGAATACCTTTCCGGCTACAAACTTGCGGGCCTCATCGGCATTCATCATTCCGGCCATCGCGGGCGCGATCACCGCACCTGCCGTGACCGCCCCCACCACGAAACGCGCAAGCATGCTGGACTCCCACTCTACTCAAGGCGGGCAACGCCTGGTCCCTTTACCCGCTGCTTACCATACGAACCGTGGCAACATTGGAGCAGCTTGGTTGGTAAAGTCTGAACGGCCTAGGGAATTTTTACCACGATCCGGCCCCGAACCTGCCCGGCCAGGATTTTGGAGCCGGCCGCAATAACCTGCTCAAGATCAATTTCGTGAGTGATTTCAGCCAGTCTTGCCGGATCCAGATCACTGGCGAGCCGCCGCCAGGCGACCTTCCGCCGCTCAATCGGACACATTACCGAGTCGATGCCGAGAAGGCACACACCGCGCAAAATGAACGGCGCTACCGATGAGGGCAGATCCATGCCGCCGGCCAGGCCGCAGGCGGCGATGGCGCCGCCGTATTTTGTCATCGAGAGAAGGTTGGCAAGCGTGGTCGAGCCGACGCTGTCGATACCCCCTGCCCACCGCTCCCGCGCCATCGGCTTGGCCGGCCCGGACAACTCATTCCGATCGATCACCTCGGCGGCGCCGATTTCCTTGAGATAGGGAGCTTCGGACACGCGACCGGTCGATGCGATCACGTGATAGCCAAGTTTGGACAACACGGCCGTCGCGACCGACCCTACACCACCGGCCGCGCCAGTCACGACAATCGGCCCGTGCTTCGGGGTCAGCCCGTGAGTTTCCAGCGCGAGCACCGCGAGCATCGCGGTATAGCCGGCAGTGCCGATCGCCATCGCGTCGCGCGCCGACATGCCATCCGGCAAACGCACCAGCCAGTCGCCCTTGACGCGCGCTCTTTCGGCGTAAGCACCAAGGTGCGTCTCACCCATGCCCCAACCGTTGCAGATCACCTTGTCGCCCGCTTTCCATTGCGGACTTGACGATTGCTCGACC
>JAICIT010000598.1 GCA_025960445.1 Bradyrhizobium sp.
GTCTAGCACGGCTTTGACCTGCGACTGCACCAGATCGGTCATGTGCTCAAGACCGCGGATCAGCTTCAGCGGCTGGAAATCGCTCTCCAGCGCTGCGACCCGCTTGCCCATGTTCTTGGCCAGATCGCCGATCCGTTCGAGGTCGGTAGCGACCCGCATCGCGCCCACGATTTCGCGCAGGTCCACCGCCATCGGCTGGCGCCGGGCGATGGTCAGCACCGCGCGCTCTTCAATCACGTGCTGCAGCTTGTCGATCTCGATGTCGGTGGCCACCACGCGCTGGCCGAGCGTGACGTCGCGCCGTATCAGCGCATCGACGGACTCCACGATCATCCGTTCGGCAAGGCCGCCCATTTCGGCGACCAGCCTGGTAAGCTCCTGCAGGTCACTGTCGAAAGCCGTGGCGGTGTGTTCGGAACCCATCGCTTGTTCTCCCTTACCCGAACCTGCCGGTGATGTAGTCCTGGGTGCGTCGATCGGTTGGCGAGGTGAATATCCTGTCGGTCTCATCGAATTCGATCAGCTCGCCGAGGTACATGAAGGCGGTCTTGTCGGAGACACGCGCGGCTTGCTGCATGTTGTGAGTGACGATCGCGATCGTGTAATTCTCCGCCAGTTGTTGAATCAATTCCTCGATCTTCGCGGTCGAAATAGGATCGAGCGCGGAGCATGGCTCGTCGAGCAGGATGACCTCCGGTCGCACCGCCACCGTGCGGGCAATGCAGAGGCGCTGCTGCTGACCGCCCGACAGACTAAGGCCGCTGGCGTTGAGCTTGTCCTTGACCTCGTTCCACAGCGCGCCGGCGCGCAGGGCCTTTTCTACCCGGCCGTCCATCTCGGATTTGGAAATCTTCTCATACAGCCTGATGCCGAAGGCGATGTTGTCATAGATCGTCATCGGAAACGGCGTCGGCTTCTGGAACACCATGCCGACACGTGCGCGCAGCAGGTTGACGTCGAGCCTGGGGTCGAGAATGTCGGTTTGATCGAGCATAACCCGACCGGTCGCCCGTTGACCGGGATAAAGATCGTACATGCGGTTGAAAATGCGCAGCAACGTCGATTTTCCGCAACCTGACGGTCCAATGAATGCGGTAACGCGATGGCTCCCGAGCGCGACGTTGATGTTCTTCAGCGCGTGGTGCTCGCCATAGTAGAAATTCAGCCCGCGCGCGGTGACCTTTGCCGGCGCATCCGGCAGTGTCGCCGAAGCAATGTGAGCGCCGGGATGGCTGATGGACAGGGAAGCATCAGTCATTTTGCGTTCCTCTCGGCGGCAAGGATGCGCGCGCCGATATTGAGCGCAAGCACCGTCAGCGTGATGAGCAAGGCCCCGCTCCAGGCAAGCTGCTTCCAGTAGGCGTAAGGACTTTGCACGAAATTATTGATGGTCACTGGTAAGTTGGCCATCGTCTTGGTCAGATCGAGACTGAAGAATTGGTTGCTGAGCGCGGTGAACAGCAACGGCGCTGTTTCACCGGCTATCCGTGCGGTCGCCAGCAGGATGCCGGTAATCAGGCCCGAGCGCGCCGCGCGATAGGCAACTCGCCGGATCACGAGCGAGCGCGGCAGGCCGAGCGCGGAGGCCGCCTCGCGCAATGGATTTGGGACCAGCAGCAGCATGTCCTCGGTGGTGCGGACCACGACCGGGATCACGATCACCGCGAGCGCCAGCGCGCCGGCAAGCGCTGAGAAGCCGCGCATCGGCACCACAACCACGCCGTAGATAAACAGTCCAATAATGATCGAGGGTGCGCTCAGCAGGATATCGTTGATGAAGCGGATCACCGAAGTCAAACGATCGTGCCTGCCGTATTCGGCAAGATAAGTCCCGGCGAACAGCCCAAGCGGCGCCCCGATGCCGACGCCGATCACCGTCATGATGACAGAGCCGGTTATGGCGTTGAGCAGGCCGCCCTGGCTCGACCCGGGCGGCGGGGTGTTTTGAGTAAACATCTGCAGCGTGATCCCCGCGAGCCCATTGTAGAACAGCGTGAACAGGATCAACGCCAGCCAGGTGACGCCAAACATCGCACAAAACCAACAGAGCAGTCTCACGGCTACGTCGTTGCGGCGGCGGCTTCTGTAAATCGGATTCATGTTATTTGCCGGCCTTCTTTTCGAGACGCAGCAGCATGAGCCTGGCCGAGGCCAGCACCA
>JAICIT010000599.1 GCA_025960445.1 Bradyrhizobium sp.
CGCGCCGATGCTCATCATGACCAGCTTGCGTTTGCCCGATTTCGCTCGGGGAGAAATCACGGCAGCCGGCGGCGTCTCCGCTCCCGGCTTTTCGATGGTCGGAGTAAGAGGCGTCTCGCCAGGGCGGCGCGCGATGGTCTCTTCCGAAGCCCCAATAAACTGGTCGGGCAGAGCCGCGCCGGATTCCTGCTCCGGACCGCTTCGGATGATGCGTGCGGCCTGCTCTCTCGCTGCGGCCATAATCGCGGCCTCCCACTGAACATTACGGCGCAAAAATGCGGGGAGCTCGACGGCCCCTTAACTTAAATTAACATTGACCGAACGGTTCGGTCAAGATACCTTGCTGGAGATCATAACGGTCTTTTCTGCTTGCGGGCCTGTCGCGCCCAGATTCTTTCCAGAATAGCTAAACCAATGGTTGCAACCGATCGCACAACAATCCCCCTCCTTGGCGAGGAAGACACTTCCAAGCGCCGGCAGATTCTGGACGGCGCCAGCAAGGTTTTCCTGGATCTCGGATTCGACGGCGCCAGCATGGGCGAGATCGCGCGCGCCGCTGGCGTCTCCAAGGGCACGCTGTACGTCTATTTCGCTGACAAGAATCGGCTGTTTGAAGCCATTGTCGAGCGTGAAATGCTCGAGCAGCAAAAAAACGCGTTTAATTTCGACCCCGAACGCGATGCCTCCACCACACTGCGGGAGTTTGGGCAAGCGTACATCGAGTTGCTTTGCCGGCCGGGCGGTGGCTCCGCGATACGCACCGTGATGGCGATCGCCGAGCGAATGCCGGAGGTCGGGCGCCGCTATTATGAAAACGTCCTGGCGCAAACCATCGGTCGGCTTGCCAGTTATTTTCAGGCGCGTGTCCACGTCGAGGAGCTTGCGATTCCCGACTGCCAGCTCGCCGCCTCGCAATTCATGCAGATGTGCCAGGCTTCGCTGTTTCTGCCGTTTATTTTCCAGGCCGCGCCGCCACCTTCCTCCGAGCGCATCGCCAAGGTGGTCGAAAGCGCCACCAGGATGTTTCTGGCAGCCTACCAGACCAGCGCGCGCTGAGCGCGAGCGGCGGCCGGCGTTTTTCAAACTAACACAGAGCGCTCTCGATCTTTCTTATCCCTCCCACGTGTGAATTGGAGGGACAAGGAAGAGCGGCCTAGTCGTCCTCGAACTCGTCTTGCTCGTTAGTGCCGCCGCTTTGCCGGCGTCGATGCGAGCCGCCTCTGCTGTTGCCGAGCGATCCCGTCACGAATGGATCACGTGAGGCATAAGGATTGCGGCGTGCGGCTCGCGACGCGATTTCTTCGCCCGACACAGCTGAAGGCTCACAGATCACGCGCTGACTGGCGCGACGCATCAGATCGACATGGATGTGATCGTAGTGATAGACATTCGAGCCCGGCGCCAGCACCGTCGAGAACTGCTGGCATGCGGCGGCCTGCACATCACGCAAAAACCCCTGCTCTTCCGGCAGCCCCCGCCAGCCCTCCTTCACGGAAATGTGCCGACCGTCCGCAAGCGTAAAGCCGGCGATATCAAGCGCGTTGCCGAACGCGTGCTCGGAAATATGCGCGTAGGAATTGCCGTTCATCCCGCGACAGGAATATGCCGAGATCTGCTTGATCTCGACGACGCGCGCGCCGAACCAGCGTGCCGCGGCGGGCTGAACGGAATCGGCAAGCCAGTGATCGAGGGCCGAGACGATCGGACACGCCAGTGTCGCCGCCGGCTTCACCGCGACCGGCCCGAACGCGGCGACCGAATTGCCCGAAGGCCCGAGCCGCGGCATCGACTGCGCCTGCGGCAAACGCGTGAACGTATCGCGATTACCCGGATAGGCCGATACGGGCCCCCGTGGATAGGCCGGTGTGGACGGATACACAGCGGGATTGGACGCACCTTCGGATGGCAAATCGATTTCATCTTCCTCGGGCGCGACGCCAGGCGCAGAGAGTGAAATCGGGGCATTGGAAATCGGACCATTGGAAATCCGACCACCGGAAACCGGACGATTGGAAATTGGACTATCAGGCGACGAGCCGTAGCGCGGCTGCGCCAGCGCGTTGTTCGAATAAGGCGATCGCGGTGGCGGCTGCGAGACGGGCCAACGAGGCTGACTGCCGATATTGCCGGGTGGCCGCAGCTCTTCATCGGCAAATCCG
>JAICIT010000600.1 GCA_025960445.1 Bradyrhizobium sp.
ACCTTGATCATGGCGCGGCCGACCTGCTCGGTGGTGGTCATGTATTGCGGCGCGAGGCGATTGAGCAGCGACAGCATGGGGGCGGCACCGACATAGAGCGCCTGAACCCAGGGCGTCTTGGACCTGATACCGTGCAGCGGCTGGATGCCGGCAGGACGAAACATATAGGCCGCCTTGAAGGGCAACTTGAGCAGATCGTTCTCGGTCTTTCCCTTGACCCTCGCCCACATCAGCCTGCCCTGCTCAGTCGAATCCGTACTGCGGCCACTGACGTAGGTGAACACCATTCCCGGGTTCAGCTTTGCCAGCGTGGTCGCGGCCGCCAGCGTGATGTCGTAGGTCAATCGGCGATAACGCTCCTCGCTCATTCCGATCGAGGAGACGCCGAGGCAAAAGAAACAGGCGTCGTAGCCAGTGAGCTGAGATTCGATCGACAAAAAATCGAAAAAATTTCCGTGCAGGATTTCGCGCAGCTTGGCAAGCCGCTGACCGGTCGGGCTACGACCGATCGCGAGCACGCTCTCGACGCCGGGATCGAGCAGGCATTCGCGCAGCACGCCCTGCCCGACCATGCCGGTGGCGCCGAACAGGATAACCCTCATCGCTGGATCACGCGTATCCGCCCGTCGGGCGGAACCGCCGCAACGCGCCGATGATCACAACGACGAAGAACAGGAGCAGGATTCCTTGCACGATCGCAAACGGCGGCTCACTCGGCGGTACGCTCGGCGCGAGTGCATGAAGCGGGCCCAGCTTCAGGAAGCTCTGGATGACCAGCACGAACACGTTGAGATACAACGAGACCATCGCGGTCAGCACATAGATCCATCGCCATGCACCGGAAAGCTTCATGCCGTAGAGCGCCACGCAGGCGATCGCCAACAGCACCAGCGAGACAATGGCGATGATGTGCGAAGGCAGCAACTTCTCGAACGGAAATAGAAACCCGGTGGCGCTGGTCAGAATCGTGAACAGCAGGAATGTTGCGGTGAGGCCGGGCCTGCGGTTGGTGCCGAGCAGGCTGAACATAACGATGACGCCGGAAACGATCGCGATCAAACTGATAAGCACGTGCACCGCGGTAAAGGTCGACAAGCTCATACCAAGAATCATGGCGCGCTCCCCTTTTAAGGCGGACCGATGCTACGACTCCGGATCTAGAATTGCTACCGCGCGCGCAACATCAAAGCCATGTGGGCTTAAAGCGCCGCCACTCGTCCCAGATCGCCGAGAAAACCGTGAAGCGCGGCAACCACCTGTGCTCCCTCGCCGATCGCGCCACCTACGCGCTTGACTGATCCTGAACGCACATCGCCGACCGCGAATACACCGGGCACTGACGTCTCCAGGCCTGGCACCAGCCGCCCTTTGTTTTGATCCGATTGCGCGCCGGTCACCACGAACCCGGCGCGATCAAGCGTGACGCCGCAACCGTCCAGCCAGCCGGTGGCGGGGTCCGCGCCGGCAAACAGGAATAGATTGCCGATTTCGAAACTCGCCTCTTCACCTGACAAACGGCTGCGGTATCGCACCCGCCCGAGCGTGAAGTCGGTGCCCTCAAGTCCCACCACCTCGGTGTTGAATACCAGTTCGATGTTCGGCGTGGCCTCAATGCGCTCGATCAGATAACGCGACATGCTGGCGCCGAGGCCGCCACCGCGGATGACCATATGCACCTTGCGGGCATGACCAGAGAGAAACACTGCGGCTTGTCCGGCGGAATTGCCGCCCCCGACGAGAACGACTTCCTGGTCCGCACAGAGCCTGGCCTCGATCGGCGACGCCCAGTACCAGACGCCGCGACCCTCGAATTGTTCGAGGTTCTCGATATCCGGTCGCCTGTATCGCGCGCCGCTCGCCACCACGACGGACCGTGCGCGCAACGTCTCACCTCCATCGAGTTCAAGCGCAAACGCGCCGTCTGTCCGCGCGCAATCGAGCGCCTTCACGCTCATTGGAATCATGATGTCGGCCCCGAATTTATGCGCCTGAGTAAACGCCCGGCCGGCCAGCGCCTGGCCGGAAATGCCCGTTGGAAAGCCGAGATAGTTTTCGATGCGCGCGCTGGCGCCGGCTTGTCCGCCAAAGGCTCGCGCGTCCAAAATCACCACCGAAAGGCCTTCCGACGCGGCGTACACCGCAGTGGCGAGCCCGGCAGG
>JAICIT010000601.1 GCA_025960445.1 Bradyrhizobium sp.
GCCGGCGGGGTTTCACTGGAGACCAACTCTCCCTCACACGGAGGCAGAAGAAATTTTTACTTCAACGAGCTGTTGATGTCGCTGAACTTGGTGTTCAGGTTGGTGCCGAGGCCATTGACCACGGCAATGATCGCCAACGAGATCCCCGCTGCGATCAAGCCGTATTCAATCGCGGTCGCACCGGATTCGTCAGACAAAAACTTCATAATGCTACGCTTCAAACCTGCCTCCTCGTTCGTTGTGCTGAAACGGTTCAACGGAAAGGAAAGTACCTGCGGAACTCTAAATATCACTGAACCGGTTCTCGCCAATTTTAATGGACGTCTTCGCGCAGGCTGAATGGGCCATTACGCGGGGCCATCGAGTGTTTCAAAATACCGCGCCTGGGCGCGCCTCTGACGATCACGTTAGATTTTCAGTAACCACGATAACGGTAGCGGCTCCCGCGGTACCGCACCGCTCATGCGGCGCGACGCGAACCGACGCGACTCACCTCTTCTGCGTCGCAAATCCGTAGATCAGGGCCAGGCGATCGAGACACTCGCGAAATCGCCGGGCGAAATAGTCGATCCAGCGCTGACCTCGCAGCGCTCGCCGCTGCCCGACCTGCTCCATCGTCAATCCCAGCACAAGCACCTCATGCACCAGCGCTGAACCGTCGGCGCCCAGTTCGCGCTCGGCACGGTTGAGCCGCAGCACCGCTTTGCGCTGACG
Source organism: Bradyrhizobium sp. (assembly GCA_025960445.1). Taxonomy (GTDB): domain Bacteria; phylum Pseudomonadota; class Alphaproteobacteria; order Rhizobiales; family Xanthobacteraceae; genus Bradyrhizobium. The sequence continues at coordinate 715 of JAICIT010000601.1, forward strand.
CTCGGTGATGGGCTCGCGCGGACGCCCGCCGTCGACATATTCCCGGGTCGGATCGACCGCCTGCGGGCCGCGCTCGGCCCTCTCCCAATCATCCTGGAACGCGCGACCACCCTGGTACTGAGCTTCGTCGATCTGATGATGCGAATGCAATCTTCCCAGCGGATCGTTGCGAAGCGAGCGCAGCGTGACGATCTTTTCTCCCGGTTCGAGCGCCAATGGATCGTCGACCTCAACCGCCGCCACTTCGGCGTTTCGCGGCAGTTCGTTGGATCGCCGGTCATGCACTTTTGTCGACCTTTGCAGCTTCCGCTTTGCCCGTGCCACTTGCCTTGCTCCTTCTGTCAATCGTTCGGATGGTTGTTGAACCGCTCGCGTCAGCTTGTTCGCCTGGCGACATACGCCGCCAGTTCGGAACTGACGGCGATTGCCGTTTTGGACGCTCGCTGCTTTCCGGAATCAGCAGGCGAGCCCTGCACTTCAAGAAGACTCTGATGTGAGTGTGAGTGGTCGGCGTTTGTCGAAGCTTCCGTCAACGCTCGCGCAGCAATTGCTCTGGAGGGCGGGTGCCGGCAACGCGAGGCATCTTCCAGCTTCATGCGCGCGAGCGCCGAACCGATGCCGCCCTTTTGTCCGGCTTCCGCGCGCTTCAGCGACACGCGCGTCATCTTCGCAAGCTCGGCGTCGATGCGCTTGTGCTTCCACCCGTCGTGAAAGAAATCCTGCAAGGTCGGCCGGTACTCGCACCAGGTCTTCAGCGGAAGCTTGGTGATCTTGGAGAGTTGCCGGTCGTCATCCGGCAATTCGCCCTTGCGCCAGTAATGCATCATCAGCAGCAGGTAGGCCCCGTGCTGCGCGGTGGTGAGGTGGCCGGTGTCGCCGAGATAATCGCCGACATAAAGAGGCATCCAGGGTCGGTTCATACTGGTCGATTCTCATTGGCGGGCTTGGCGATCATTTCCACGCACAGCAACGCCGCGAGTTGGTCGCGGCCAAGCGAAGAAGCGAGCGGCTGCCGGAGCAGCGCGCGCAAATGCGCGATGCGATGGCGGCGAGGCAACAGCTTCAGCCTGCCGATCACATCCGTGGCATTCTGTTCGAGCGCGGACTTCATGCCGCCTCCACGACGCGAAGCAAAGGCCTCGCGGCCGCGCGCTGCAATTGCGCGCCTGGGCCGAGCGTGAGATGAAAATGCGGCGTGCAGTAGCTTGAGCCTTGGCGGCGCGGATGGGCGCAAAAGGTAATCGGTTCGCCGTCGGCGTCGCCGCCATAGGGATAGCGGCAGTCGTTGGATTCGAGATCGACCAGCGACAGATGGCGCGGCACGATTGCGACGCACCGCAGCCTGGGCGCTTCCGCCCGCTCGCAGGCTGCGTTCAGCCTGGCAGCCTCGGGAGCATGGCGCTCGCGCGCTTCGTGCAGAGACGAC
>JAICIT010000602.1 GCA_025960445.1 Bradyrhizobium sp.
CCCTACGAGATCGTCCGTTACCAACGTCAGCCGGACATGAGGGCGCCCGCGGAGCTGCGGGCGATTCATCCGCTCGGAAAATCACCTGTTATCACCGACGCTGGGAACGTGATCGCCGAATCCGGCGCCATCGCCGAGTACATCATCGATACTTATGGCCAAGGCCGACTGATTCCGCCGCCGAGGACGCCCGAGCGGCTGCGCTATAATTACTGGCTGCATTACGCCGAGGGCTCGGCGATGCCGCCGCTGTTGCTGAAGCTGCTATTCACGCTGATGCCGAAGCGTGCGCCAGCATTGTTGCGCCCGCTGGTGCGCAAAGTCTCCAATCAGGCGCTGACCGCGATGGTCAATCCGCAGATCAAGCAGCACATGGCTTTCTGGGAGAGCGAACTGGCGAAGACTGAATGGTTCGCCGGCAATGAATTTACCGCGGCCGACGTCCAGATGAGCTTTCCGCTCGAAGCCGCCGCGGCGCGCGGTGGTCTGGAGCAGGGTCATCCCAAGGCAATGGCGTTCCTCGATCGCATTCACGCCCGTCCGGCCTACCAGCGCGCGCTCGAAAAGGGCGGGCCCTATACGGTTGGACGATAGGGCTCATTACCCGGACGCAAAGGAAGCGCGTCGCGGAATTCCAATCCTGACGCGTTCAACTGTTGAACTGGCCGGCGGGTTTGCCGCGCTTCACCATCTCGCGGCAATATTCGTAGAGCGCATCATAGACGATCCACTCGGCGGCATTGAGCGCGTGGTCGTCCTTGTAGCCGAGATGGCGGAAGCCTTCCGCGATGGCCTGCAGGCCCGGCCCTTCCGCCTGATGATAAAGCGTATTGTCGGTATCGGCGCCGTTCACGATGCGGCCGAGCAGCATGAGTGCAGGATCACCTGTCAGGTTGTACTTCTTCAGAATCGCCTCGAACGAGCATTCCTTGCCGTGATGGCCGAGCTCAACGTCCTTGACGTCATAGGGGATGGCATCGAGCCGCTTGGCTTCCGCCGTCACCTTGTCAGCCGGGACGAAGATGAACTCCGGATTTTTGTCAACGAATTTGCTGATAAGCCAGGGGCATGCGACGCGGTCGACTTTCACATGTTCGCGGGTAATCCATTTCATCTGATCCTCCTGTTGAATGAGTGTCACTCGTCCGCCAGCACGAGCACGCCGCCATGCCGAGGCGAGATCACATAAAGCCGGTCGGGCATCACGATTGCTGTGGTGTGCGCGCCCGCACCTGTCATGGTCCTGCTGCTGCTACCGGTCCGGGGATCGATCGTTTCGATAAGGCCGGGATCGCCGATCGCCACGTGGACCAGCCCGGTCGCAGGATTGAAGAATGTCACATCTGGCGGCCCCGCAATCGGCCAGAGATTCGTGACCTCGCCGGACCCGGAGTCGATCTCAACCAGCGCGCCCTCATCGCAAGCGGCGTAAAGGCGCCCGCGAGAGTGATCGATATCGAGGCCGTGAGCGCCGCGTGATGGCAGGTTCCAATAGGTAATGTCAGTAAGATCCGGTAGCCGAGCCACCAGGATCATCGAAGGCTCCCGGATACAAAGAAAAAGCCGTTCAGCCGTCGCGTCAGTGACGCACCAGCGCGGCCGGCCTGGCAGATTGATCTCGCGTTGCGTGCCGTTCTTCAAATTGATGATTTGCAGCGTCGGGCTTTGATGCCCATCGCCAATGCAAGCGGCAACGCCGACGCCCATACGCTTGACGATGGCGGCGCCATTGGGCCGCGGTCCCGATGGGAAAACCGCTTTGAGTTTGTAAGTCTCAGCGTCAAGCCAAGTAATTGTCGCGCCGCCGCGATTGGTGCTGAGGATCTCGCCTTCGTCAGCGACAGCACCCGCGACACCGGGAAAGTCCGGTAGCGTCGCAATGTGCTGTTGCGCGTCGTGATCGATTACCTCGATGCAATTGCGGGCCGTATGGGCGATGAAGACACGGCGGGTTTTGGGATCGAACGCCGCGTGATCGAATTCGCTGTTTTCACCATTCGGAATCTTGATGACGCCAACTTGCCTCAGCGGCTTGGCCGCATTCGCGGCACGTGCGGCTGTGAAGGATGTCTGGCGTGTTAAACGACCGTCCATGCGCAATCTCCTCGAATACCGAGTGTTGCGCAGAGCTTGGA
>JAICIT010000603.1 GCA_025960445.1 Bradyrhizobium sp.
CAGCGGCCATTGGACGCAGCAGGAAAAGCCGGACGAGGTCAGCGACAAACTGATCGAATGGCGTAAAAAGCGGTTCGGATAGGCGTGCGGAAGACAAGGCAGCATCGGCATGACTTGCGGCAAGAACTCTTCGCAATGACGAAAGCTCTGTAGCGAGAAGGAAGGGAAACTACCGCGATGGCGTCGACCAACCGACTGGATCCGATTCCGCACCCGCCAACCAAACCGGTCGTTGGCAATATGCTCTCGCTTGACTCGACTGCGCCGGTGCAAAACCTGGCGCGGCTCGCAAAAGAGTTGGGACCGATCTTCTGGCTCGACATGATGGGTGCGCCACTCGTCGTGGTGTCCGGCCACGATCTCGTCGATGAGCTTAGCAACGAGAAGCGGTTCGACAAAACCGTGCGCGGCCCGCTGCGCAGGGTGAGGTCGATTGCCGGCGACGGCCTGTTCACGGCGGATACGGGTGAGCCGAACTGGAGCAAGGCGCACAACATCCTGCTGCAACCATTCGGCAATCGCGCGATGCAGTCGTATCACCCGAGCATGGTAGATATCGCCGAGCAGCTCGTGAAGAAATGGGAGCGGCTCAACGCAGATGAGGAGATCGATGTCGTCCACGACATGACCGCGCTAACGCTCGACACGATCGGGCTCTGCGGTTTCGATTACCGCTTCAATTCGTTCTACCGGCGCGACTATCACCCGTTCGTCGAATCCCTGGTGCGTTCGCTCGAAACCATCATGATGATCCGCGGCTTGCCGCTGGAGAATCTATGGATGCAGAAGCGCCGGCGCGATCTCGCCGGTGACGTCGCATTCATGAACAAGATGGTCGATGAGATTGTCGCGGAGCGACGCAAGAACACTGAAGCGGCCGCCGACAAAAAGGACATGCTTGCCGCCATGATGACGGGCGTCGATCGCGCGACCGGCGAGCAGCTCGATGACGTCAACATCCGATACCAGATCAACACTTTCCTGATCGCAGGACACGAAACCACCAGCGGGCTTTTGTCATGCACGCTCTATGCGCTCCTGAAGCATCCAGACGTGCTCAGGAAGGCCTATCAGGAAGTCGACCGGGTGCTCGGGCCTGATATCAATGCCAGGCCGACGTATCAGCAGGTGACCCAACTCACCTATATTACCCAGATTCTGAAGGAGGCCTTGCGGCTGTGGCCGCCGGCGCCCGCCTACGGTATCTCGCCGCTAAAGGACGAGATCATCGGCGGCAAATACAGGCTGAAGAAGAACACGTTCATTACAGTGCTGGTGCTGGCGCTGCACCGCGATTCCAGCGTCTGGGGACCGAACCCTGACGCGTTTGATCCGGAAAATTTCAGCCGCGAGGCAGAGGCTGCGCGCCCGATCAACGCCTGGAAGCCATTCGGAAACGGCCAGCGCGCCTGCATCGGGCGGGGCTTCGCGATGCACGAAGCCGCGCTAGCGATCGGTATGATCCTGCAGCGCTTCAAGCTGATCGACGTCGATCGTTACCAGATGCACCTGAAGGAGACCCTGACGATCAAGCCGGACGGATTCAAGATCAAGGTCCGGCCACGCAGCGAGACGGAGCGTAGCGCATTTAGCGGCGCGGGCGCTGCCGCAGCCCCGAGCGCGACGCCCGCTCGCGCCAGCGCCCGTCCGGGACACAACACTCCGCTTCTGGTGCTGTACGGATCGAATCTTGGCACCGCTGAGGAATTGGCCACCCGTGTCGCCGATCTCGCGGAGGTCAATGGATTTGCGACCAGGCTCGCACCCCTCGACGACTACATTGGCAAGCTGCCCGACGAGGGCGGGGTCCTGATTTTTTGTGCCTCTTATAACGGCGCGCCGCCTGACAATGCCACGCAGTTCGTCAAATGGCTCGGGAGTGGTCTGCCAAAGGATGCGTTCGCGAAAATGAGATACGCCGTGTTCGGTTGTGGCAATAGCGACTGGGCCGCGACCTATCAATCCGTGCCGCGACTGATTGACCGGCAACTGGCGGAACACGGCGCTCGCGCAGTGTATGCGCGCGGCGAGGGCGATGCTCGCAGCGATCTCGATGGAGATTTCGATGGCTGGTTCGCCAAGCTGGCGCCACTGGCCACCAAGGAATTCGGG
>JAICIT010000604.1 GCA_025960445.1 Bradyrhizobium sp.
GCGGTAGAGAGTCGCTCATCCCACAGAGCGATCGCCACGTCAGTGAGCTTGGAAAAGTTGCGGGCAAAAGCGCGGGTGGATTGCGCCCGCGGTCCCTCGCTCGCATCCATGTTGATGGGCAGCCCCAAAACGAAACCGACGGCGTTGCGTTCGCCCGCTATCGCCAACAGGCGCGCGGCATCGGTCTTGAACGCGTTCCGCTGAATGGTCTCCACCCCGGTTGCGACCCGGCGGTCGGGATCGGATATGGCGACCCCGATCGTTTTTGTGCCGAGATCGAGGCCGACCAGCGCGCCGCGCTCAGGCCAGTGCGCGGCGGCGTCGATCAGCGGAAGGATAAGGGCAGCCATCGCGTTCGCTTAACATGTTGGCCGCATGAGGCGCAAAGCGGTAACACTGGATCGGCGGGATCGTACCGCGCTTCTATAGAGTCGGGCGCTCGCCGAATGCATAGCTCGCTGATGACTGGGTTGTTATTGTTGCTTTGATCCGGCGCTGACGCTGGCGACGACTCCAATTATTGCCCTGCCAACTTACCTTGCGAGCACAATTCATGTGGCCAGACCGCCGAATCACCGACCTTTTCAAGACTGAGTTTCCGATCGTGCTCGCGCCCATGGCCGGGATTATGGATGCCGAGCTGGTGATCGCAGCGGCCCAGGGCGGAGCACTCGGTTCGCTTCCTTGCGCGATGTTGACGGCCGAAAAGGCGCGCGAACAGGTCAATGTAATCCGTCAGCGGGTATCTGCTCCGCTCAACATGAACTTCTTCTGTCACAAACCGCTCTACTCCGACCCGGCGCGCGACGCCGGATGGAAACAGCGGCTTGTGCTCTATTATAAAGAGCTGGGATTAGACCCCGCCGCCCCGATCAACGCCGCCAATCGGGCTCCGTTTGACGCGGCGATGTGCGAAGTCGTCGAGGAGCTAAAGCCGGAAATAGTCAGCTTCCATTTCGGCCTGCCGGACCGGGCCCTGCTCAAGCGCGTCAAGGCCGCGGGCTGCAAGGTGATGGCGGCTGCCACCATCGTGAAGGAGGCGGTTTGGCTGCAGGAAAACGGCGCTGACGTCATTATCGCGCAGGGCGCCGAGGCCGGCGGCCATCGGGGGATGTTCCTGACTGAGAATATTTCGGAACAGCCGGGCACATTCGCGCTGGTGCCACAGGTAGTCGATGCGGTGAAGGTCCCCGTAGTTGCCGCGGGCGGTATCGCAGACGGGCGGGGGATCGCGGCGGCATTCGCGCTGGGTGCCGCTGGCGTGCAGATCGGGACGGCTTATCTGCGCTGTCCGGAGTCACGGGTGAGTGGCCCGGCACGCGCGGCACTAGCACAGGGCCTGGATGATTCTACCGTGATCACGAACGTCATGACCGGCCGCCCGGCGCGGGGGATCGCCAATCGCGTGATGCGTGAGGTGGGTCCGATTTCTCCGGACGCGCCGGTTTTTCCGCATGCCGCAGCCGCGCTGGCGCCGCTGAAAGCTGCCGCCGAGAAGCTCGGCAAAATTGATTTCTCGAACGTCTGGGCGGGACAGGCGGTGCGGCTCGGCCGCGAAATGCCGGCCGCCGAGCTAACCCGGGCGCTGGCAGGCGAGGCCCTCGCTCGAATGGCCAAACTGGCGGGCTGATACGCCCACTCGCGGTTGCGGCGCAAAACCCCCGTCTGCTATACGGCGGACTGAAATTTGCCGTTAGAGGCCATATATAATGTCCGTCGATGCTGCCACCGTACGCCGTATCGCCCAGCTCGCGCGGATCGCGGTCGCTGAGAGCGAGATTACGCATCTGCAGGGCGAGTTGAATGCGATGCTGGCCTTCGTGGAGCAATTGTCGGAAGTCGATGTCGATGGCGTTGAACCGATGACCTCGGTTACGCCGATGGAAATGAAAAAGCGCCCCGACGTGGTCAATGATGGCGAGATCGCTGATGACATCGTCAGGAACGCGCCGGCCACGGAAAATCATTTTTTTCTAGTGCCGAAGGTCGTCGAATAGATCCTTAGGTTTTCGAGTTTAGTGGCCGGTCGCGCCAAACAATACAGGTTCGAGACGGGAAATCCGATGTGTCTGCTGTGCGACGATGAAAAGGCCTATCAGGCCTACATGAA
>JAICIT010000605.1 GCA_025960445.1 Bradyrhizobium sp.
CGACATCAGCAAGTTCGACGCCGAGCCCGCCGATCCGGTTCGCGAGCTGATCGACCAGACGTTCAGTTTCCGAGGTGACGGCTGCAACATGTGGCAACTCGACCGGCCGCGCAACCGTCATCACTTCATCCCCCCGCAACATCAACAATGTTCAGAGCCTTCCAGATGGCCGTGTTCTCAAAGCTTGTAGGCGGTGCGGAAGCCGCCCCAATGCCGGCCATTGACGCGGATCGGGACATCGATCTCGCGCATCATGATGGTCTTGCCGTTACCCATGTCGCGAGCATAACTCTGGATCAGGTAGGACCGCAGATTGCGCCCGGCTGCGAGGCCGGCGGCATCGTTGAAGATTCGGCGGTTGCGGCAGTTGGCGGTGTTCCAGACCACATCGCCGGCGCGCTGTGGATGCGAGTAAATCCTGTTGTGCACCGGCAGATAGCCGTTACGATCGATCATGACGCAGAACACCATGCGCGGGTCTTTGGCCAGGAAATCTTCCTGAAACGGCGGCAGCGCGCGGTCGGCCCAGCCGAGAATCCGGGTGCGGTGCTGCACCGGGTTGGTGCCGGGGATTTCGATATAGTCCTCATCGAACATGTCTTCGATCGAGATCTCGCCGCTGGCGATGCCGTTCTCGAAAATCCGGGTGAGCTCGGTACCGGCCTGCATCGCGCGCGTGACGAATTCGGTGTTCTCGTCGTGGATCGACCAAAGCTTGTCTTCGATCTTTTCGCTCAGCGCCGCGTCCGGCGCTTCGAACCGCGCCTGCGCGCCGGCCTTTGCGTGCTCGGTGATCCGTATTCGGCATGCGCCGACATCCTGCAGACTGGCGGTGACGATCGCGTCTGCCGGCAGTGCCGCGGCATTTGCGCCGGAGATCAGGATGCCTTCCATCGAAATCTCGTACACCGCCGCCGTGATCGGTCCCTGGCGGGTCTGGATTTCGATCTTGAGATTGCATGGCAGCCGATCGCGCCGGCGTTGATCCTGCCGCGCATCCTGGTGCATCAGCACGGCGCAGCGGGATTTGAGCTTCTGCGCGAACATGGTCACCGCGTTGCCGGCACTGGCGACGAGTTCGCCATGGGATTCGGCTTGCCTGGCGGCGCTTTCGATTTCGGAAGCGCTGTCGCCGACCGAGACGATGAAACGCGAGGCGGTCGCGACGTTTTTGGACATCGCGCTGGTGGTGTCATTCTGCTCGGAGACGGCACCGTTGACGTTTTCGAAGACAGGCCGGATCGCCTCGATCGCCTGCGCGATCCGATGCACCGCATCGACCGATCCGGCGGCGTCCTTTTGCAGGGCCTCGATCTTCCTGGTGATCTCCTCGGTGGCGTGCTGGGTTTGCACCGCCAGCGCCTTGACCTCGGACGCAACGACCGCAAAGCCGCGTCCGGCCGAGCCCGCGCGCGCCGCCTCGATCGTGGAGTTGAGCGCCAGCAGTGTCGTCTGCTTGGCGATATGGGCGATCAGGTTGACCACATTGCCGATCGCGGCCGACGACTCGCGCAGTCGATCCACATTGGCGCTGGCTTCCCGCGCGGCGGCGCTGGCCTGGTCCGCGAGTTCACTCGCGCCGCGCACCTGCGAGCCGATGCCCTCAGCCGAATGCGTGAACTTCTCGGCGGCCTGCGCGAACATGGTCGCGGTGCTGTGAGCGGAACTGGTGTGCCCGGTCAGCGCGTCGGTGCGCTGGCGAATGGTGGTGAGCGTCGCGGCAGTCGCCTCGGCGCCGCCGGCCACGGATTTGGCTGCTCGTTCGAGCTGGCGGATCATCGCGCCCAATTCGAGCTCCAGCAATTCCAGGATCGCTTTGGCGGACTCGTCTTCCGGGTGGGTGGAAGCAGCGGCTGGCGGTGGCGGCACGGGTGCTGCGGCAGGCGCCGGCGCAATTGGCTCCGGCGGACGCCTTCGAAACAAACCGAGCGCCATGGGCCCTCTCTTCAGAGATTGTCGTGAGACGGTGATGGTCGCATCGGGGCATGAAATCATGATTAACGACTGCCTCATTCGCAGGCAGCCAAAAGTATTTACATACCGAAATGAACCGCAAATCTTTGATTTAACCCCTTCACCGGCCTATAACGCCGCCCGTTCCAG
>JAICIT010000606.1 GCA_025960445.1 Bradyrhizobium sp.
CCAAGCCATTCGATCGCGGCCTCGACGCCGCCTTTGCCGTGCGGAATATCGAGCGCATTGAGGCCGACTTCGACAACGCCGAGCGTGCCGAGGATCATCGGGGCGTTGACGTGCCCCATATGCGCGATTCGGAACGCCTGGCCGTGCAATTCGCCGATGCCGACCCCCAGCACTACGCCGCATTTCTCCTTGCAATAACGATGCAGCGCGTCCGGCTCGTGGCCGCCTCCCATGACGACTGTCGTGACCGTGTCGGATCGTTCAGTGGGCTCGGCGATGTTGAAACCAAGCACCTGACCCTCGGCCCAGGCCGCGACAGCTCGCCGTACCGCTTCGGCCAGCAGCCGATGGCGCAGGAATACATTCTCCAGCTTCTCATCGAAAATCATGTCGATCGCCTGGCGCAGCGCGAACAGCAGATGCACCGGCGCGGTGCCGGCATATTTACGATAGTGCTCGGCGCCGTCTCGTTCGGTCCAGTCCCAATATGGTGTCCGTAGGTCAGCTTTCTTGTGCACTTCGCGGGCGCGATCGTTAGCCGCGACGAAGCCGAGGCCGGGCGGCGTCATCAGCCCTTTCTGCGAGCCGGACATGGCGACGTCGATGCCCCACGCGTCCATCTCGAACGGCATGCAGGCAAGCGAGGCCACCGCATCGACCATGAACAGCGCCGGATGACCGGCGGCCTTGATCGCCTTGCCGATCGCTTCGAGGTCGTTGTAAGCGCCCGAGGCCGTATCGACCTGCACCGCGAGGATGGCCTTGATGGCGTGATCCTTGTCTCGACGCAGCCGAGCTTCGACATCGGCGGGCCGGATCGCGCGACGCCAGTCGCCCTTCAGCACTTCAACGTCGGCGCCCATGGCCGCAGCCGCTTGACCCCAGCCGATGGCAAATCGGCCGCTCTCCAGCACCAGCACCTTGTCGCCGCGCGACAGCACGTTGCTGAGCGCCGCTTCCCAAGCGCCGTGGCCGTTGGAGATGTAGATGTATGAGTTGGCTTTAGTTGCGAACAGCCTGGAGATATCGCCCAGCAAGGAGTGGGTCAATTCGACCATCTGATCGGAATAGATGTCGAGCGCCGGACGATGCATCGCCCGCAGCACTTCGTCGGGCATGGTAGTAGGGCCGGGGATTGCCAGGAATTCCCGGCCCGCGCGGACGACCATTGTTCTTGTTCCTTATCGTATGTTCCAGCAAGGGATGCAGGGGATTGGCGGGAAATTCAAGCCGGCGCAGCATGATATATCGCAATAACACCGCTGCCCCGGTACCTATTTCTTCAATGCATTCGCCACCGCATGCCAGATCTGATCCTTGATCTCGGTCGCGGACGGGCTTGGAATGATGCTCACGGGACCCGTCCGCCTTTCGCAGGCGGTGACCAGGCGGAGGATCCAGACCTCGCCATCGGTATAATAGAGATCGCCGCCGCCATTGCGCCCGTCCATGGTCGGCCCTATTCCCGTCACCTGATATTTCGCCTCGACCATCCCGGCGTTTTCCAGATCGGTCGCCAGCAGTGTTCGTTCGGCGTCGATATCGGCGCCGATATGGTGGGTGATGGCGCCGGTATAACGACTAACGCCGACGCTGCGGTCGTAGGTTACGGCGCCGAGCCAGACTGGCCGCTGCTCCTCACCCCGCGCGAGCACTTTCCAGAGGCGAACATGATGCCGGCGATCGGCGCTACGGCCGTCCGGCTTCTCGAATGCGAGATCCTCGCGGCGGTCCAGATAAAACAGCGGGCTCACCGGTGCGTCGCGATAGGGTCGATCCAGCAGCACGCTTCCGGCGATCTCGATCGATGATCGAAGCGTGACCGGATCGGCGGGATACCATTCCGCCGCCTGCATGGCGCAGAGCACATCCTTGTTGTCGCCGACCAGCCCGACATTGATCGGATCGCCGGGAATGCCTTGCGCGGTGCGCGTCACCATCGGCAGGTTGGCGAGGCCTTTCTGGTGCTCGTAATGCGTCCACAATGCCGGCAGCGCGAGATAGGCAAGCAGCGCATAGGCGCCAACCAGCGACAGCGCCAGCAGCAGCACCCGCTCCAGCCGCGCATGATCCGGCAATGATTTGGCTTGCAC
>JAICIT010000607.1 GCA_025960445.1 Bradyrhizobium sp.
CCGCCGACTTGACGCCAGCGTCGAGGCGTCAGAACCACACGACTTCGCCGTCCGCGAAAAGTACGCATCGTCCAGCGCACTCTCGCGTCCACCGCATCCCGTTCCCAACGTCCGTGACGATCGCGAGCGCCCCTCTGTGGGGACAGGACCAAATCGCTATATTCCTGCGTCTAGCAAACCGTCAAGCGAAAACTTCGGAAATTCCGAAATAGAGCCTCGGGGCAAGGACATGATGTCCGGGCCTCGCGGGCGAGCCCTACTCGACGCCGGCTTCGTCGGGCGTGAATTGATAGACCGAACTGCAGAACTCGCAGGTCACGACTACCTTGCCGTCCTTCACCATCTCGGCGCGATCCTTGGGTGCGAAGCTTTTAAGCATCGCAGACACGGCTTCGCGCGAGCATGAACATTGCGCATGCAGCGGCAGCGGACGAAACACCCGCACGCCGCGCTCGTGAAAAAGTCGGTACAATAGCCGCTCGCCCGAAAGATCCGGGTCGATCAATTCAATGTCCTCGACGGTCGAGATCAGCGACTGGCCTTCGACCCACGCATCGTCTTCGGCAATCGTATGGGTGACACTGCCTTCGGGCGCGTCTCCGGGATGCAGATCGGCTTGGCGGGCCCGTTCCGGCGCCTTGGGCAAAAATTGCAGCAGCATGCCGCCGGCGCGCCAACGATGTTTCGGGCCATCGCCGCCGCGCCATTCCTCGCCGACCGCAATCCGCACGCGCGTCGGTATCTGTTCGGAGCGCAGGAAATATTCATGTGCGGCGTCTTCGAGGTTGCCTCCCTCGAGCGCCACCAGCCCCTGATAGCGGCTCATATCCGCGCCCTGGTCGATGGTCATGGCGAGATGACCTTTGCCCAACAGCGCGCCGGAATCCTGACCATCCTTGAGCCGCTTCGCATCGAAGCGGGCATAGGCACGCAGCCGGTCCGGCGCCTGGAAATCCACGATCAGAAACGAAACCGGACCGTCGGTTTGGGTCTGCAAGATGAAGCGGCCGTCAAACTTCAACGAGGAGCCGAGTAAGGTCGTCAGCACCACCGCTTCGCCGAGCAACTTGCCGACCGGAGCCGGGTAATCGTGCTTGGCCAGGAGATCGTCGAGCGCCGGGCCGAGCCGTGTCAGCCGACCGCGCAGATCGAGGGCATCAACTTCAAACGGCAACACCGCATCATCGATCGGGACCGCCGAAGGCGCCCGGGTCGGAGTTCCATGCGAGATTTTAATGTCGGGAGATTCTGAAGTCATGACAGCTTATCTGGGTAAGCGGGCGAAAATCGAAAGCCCGCGCGCGAGATGAAATCCCGCTTCATTGTTCGCCTCGGCATTTTTGCCGGGTCAATATCGCGAATATTCAGTTCGGCCGCGCCGCTCTAGCTCGCTGTTTCGAAACACCACGCCAGAATGCCTTTTTGCACGTGCAGCCGATTTTCGGCTTCATCGAACACCACCGACTGCGGACCATCGATCACCTCGTCTGTGACCTCGTCGCCGCGATGGGCAGGAAGGCAATGCATGAATAATGCATCCGGTTTCGCCAACGACATCAGCCTGGCGTTCACTTGATAGGGCTTCAGCAGATTGTGACGGTACTCGCCATCCTTGTCGCCCATCGAGAACCAGGTGTCGGTGACAACGCAATCGACGTCGCGCACCGCGGCCTCCGGATCGTTGCCGAGCAGGATCGGTGCCTGTGTCGCCTTGATCCACTCCCGCATCGCCTTGTTTGGCGCGAGCTGGGGCGGGGTCGCGACTTTCAATTTGAACTTGAATCGCTCCGCCGCATGCGCCCATGAGGCCAGAACATTATTGTCATCACCCGTCCAGGCCACCGTGCGGCCCTCGATCGGACCGCGATGCTCTTCAAAGGTCATCAGGTCCGCCATCACCTGACACGGATGCGAGCGCCGGGTCAGTCCGTTGATGACGGGAACGGTCGCATGCGCGGCAAGTTCGAGCAGCGCATCGTGGTTGAGGATTCGGATCATGATGGCATCGACATAACGCGACAGCACGCGCGCGGTATCGGCGATCGTCTCGCCGCGGCCGAGCTGCATTTCCGTGCCCGTCAGCATGATC
>JAICIT010000608.1 GCA_025960445.1 Bradyrhizobium sp.
CGCGAGCGCTGGCTCAACACCACATGGATGGTGATGATGTCGGCTGTTGAGAACAGTTGCTCCTTGGTGGCGTAGCCGACGCCGACTTCGTTGCAGCGTTCGGGGGTTAAGTTCGGGCTCCAGGCAATGACGTTCATCCCGAATGCTTTCGCCAGTCCCGAAACCTTGGCGCCAAGTTTGCCGAGGCCGATCACTCCCAGCGTTTTGCCCTCGATCTCAATGCCGACAAACTTTTGCAGTGGCTCGCCGGCATGCATGCGCGCGTTCTCGCGGCCGATATTGCGCGTGAGTTCGAGGATCAATCCCATCGCCAGCGGCGCGGTCGGGTCGCGGCCCCATTGGGTGCCGCAAAGCACCACCTGATGGTCCTTGGCTGCGTCCATATCGATCGCCGCGTTGCGCATGCCCGAGGTGATCAGCAGTTTCAGGTTCGGCAACGCCGCGAACATTGCGCGCGGAAATGGCGTGCGCTCGCGCATCGCACAGATGATCTCAAAGTCCTTCAGCGCCGCCGCCGCGGCTTCGCCCGAAGCAAACGGCCGGTTGAACACCTTGACCTCGACACGATCGCTGACTTTGGACCAGTCCGCCGCGTCCAGGGCCAAATTCATGTAGTCGTCGAGAATTGCACAGCGCAGCCGCGTCATGGGAGAGTCCGTTGATCTGAAAGCGACGGCGCGGAAATGCACCGTCGGAAGGAGGCGCATGGTTGCTCGCAACGCCTGCGCGCGCAAGCGTCCGCGGCCCAAAAAGCTCCCAAGGGCCAAAAAGCGGCTGGTTGATAGCCGGAAGAATGAAGGCTCAGCCCGAATGTGTCTGGGCGAGTGCGCTCTGCTTGGCGCGGCAGGCCGGGCCCGGACCCCTCATGTAGTGCAATTCCGGTCGGTATGGGTCGAATGCCCTGAGGAAGAACTGGCGGAAAAAGCTCTTTAGATGATGCAGCCTGTCATCGCGCTCGCGGCCTTGCGCCGCGGAGGAAGGAGCTTCTGACGTGATCGTTGCCATGACGCGGGCTGCTGTCTTCGCCTGCGGCTCGTGCCGCCGTATCTGCGCTTTTTGGCGCTGACGGACACTTTTGGGCTGATTTGTTAAAAGAAGGTTTCAATTGTTCTGGTCGTCGCGCGCATGGTGTCGCCTCCGTAATCATCCTTGGTGAACGGATCGAAAACACCGGCGCGCGGTTGCCCTTTGGGGTCCACGCCGCTACATCAGCGGCAGCAAATTCCACAAATCTCAGGCTTCAAGGGATCGGTATGGCCCGTCAGTTCGTCTATTTCATGCAGGGTCTGTCGAAGACCTATCCGCCCAACCGCAAGGTCCTCGATAACGTTCATCTGTCATTTTATCCCGATGCGAAGATCGGCGTGCTCGGTGTCAACGGCTCGGGCAAGTCGACGCTGCTGCGGATCATGGCCGGCATCGACAAGGAATATAGCGGGGAGGCGTGGGTCGCTGAGGGCGCGCGGGTTGGTTATCTCGAACAGGAACCGCACCTCGATGCCGCCAAGAGCGTGCGCGAGAACGTCATGCTGGGTGTCGCCAAACAGAAGGCAATCCTCGATCGCTATAACGAGCTGGCGATCAATTATTCCGACGAAACCGCAGACGAGATGACCAGGCTGCAGGATGAGATCGAAGCGGCGGGGCTGTGGGATCTCGACAGCAAGGTCGATCAGGCAATGGACGCGCTGCGCTGCCCGCCCGACGATGCCGACGTGAGCAAGCTGTCCGGCGGCGAACGCCGGCGCGTTGCGCTGTGCCGGCTGCTGCTCGATCAGCCTGACCTCTTGCTACTTGACGAGCCGACCAACCATCTCGACGCGGAATCCGTGTCGTGGCTGGAAGGCCATCTCCGCAATTATCCGGGCGCCATCCTGATCGTCACGCATGACCGCTACTTCCTCGACAACGTCACGGGATGGATTCTCGAACTCGACCGCGGCCGGGGCATTCCCTACGAAGGGAATTACACCGCCTGGCTATCGCAAAAACAGAAACGGCTGGCGCAGGAAGGCCGCGAGGAGGCCGCGCACCAGCGCACGCTGGAGCGTGAGAAGGAATGGATCTCGGCTTCGCCGAAGGCGCGC
>JAICIT010000609.1 GCA_025960445.1 Bradyrhizobium sp.
GAGCCCTACGGCACGTTATGCACGCCGCTGCTCGATCCGGACATGACGCACGACGCAGCGCGGGAATTGATGCGACAAGCACGCGATGCTGGCGCCCACGCGCTCGTGTTGCGCGATGTATCCCTCGACGGCGCGGTGATGCGAGCCTTTGGCGAGGTGCTGCGACAGGATGGCCTGCGCTCGCGAGTTCTCAAATCACATTTGCGCGCCTGCCTCGACGCCACCCGCGATTGCGATGACATGCTGCGCGAGGCGCTGGGCGCCAAGAAACTGAAAGAACTGCGACGGCAGCGCCATCGCCTGGCGGAGCATGGGGCGGTCAAATTCGAAGTCGCGCGCACATCCAGTGGGGTCGCGACCGCGCTCGAAACATTCCTGTCGCTGGAAGCGAGCGGCTGGAAGGGAATGCGTCGCACCGCACTCATCCAGGATGACGGCGATGCCCGGTTCATCCGCCGCGCGGCTCCGGCTCTCGCCGAAAGCGGGCAATGCGAGGTCGTGACCTTAACGGTTGATGATACCGCAATTGCAGCCGCGATCGTGCTTCGCCACCAGGATCGCGCCTTCTATTTCAAGCTCGGGATCGACGAGCGGTTTGCGAAATTCTCGCCCGGCGTCCAACTCACGCTCGATCTGACGCGGCATCTCTGCGGCGACCCTGCCATTGCTACCGCCGACTCCACGGCAAGCGCCGATCATCCGATGATCAATCCAATCTGGCGCGGACGGTTTGCCATCGGCGACGTCCTGATCCCGCTGCGACGCAACGATCCGATGGTGGGGCTGATCCAGGCGGCGCTGATAGTTCGAGGCGCGACAGAGTGGATCGGTCGCCGCGCGATCCATCTCGTCCGCGGTAAGCGTCGCTCGGGCTAAAGACTACCTGGTCTATTCGGCCGCCTGAGCATTGACCTCCGCCGAAACCTGACGGATGGCACGTGCGAGCTGTTCCGCCGGCTGAGCGCCGGACACCGCATACTTGTGCGCGAAGACAAACGTGGGCACGCCGGAGATGCCCTTGTCGGAAGCTTCCTTGGCCCAGGCCGAAATCAGCGCGACGTCGTCGTCGCTCGCTAGACGCCTGCGTACGTCCTCGGCATTTAGCCCGCAATCGGCCGCCGCCTGTACCAGCACGTCAACATTGGTCAGATCGCCGCCATCGCGGAAATACAATTCCATCAGGCGCTGCTTCATTTCTGCCGATTTGCCCTCGGCCTCGGCCCAGTGAATGAGGCGATGGCAGTCGATGGTGTTGGGTTGACGTTTCACCAGCTCGGGCCGGTACTCCAGTCCCTCTTCGCTGGCAGCGTCGACGACGCGCCCGGCGATGCCCTTGTACGCCTCGGGCGAGCCGAACTTCGCGGTCAAGTACTCGTCGCGGCTGATGCCCTCGCGCGGCACCCAGGAATTGAGAAAGAACGGCCGCCATTTGATCTCCACCGGCACATCCGGCGTTAACGCCAGCGCGTTCTCGATCCGCCGCTTGCCGATATAGCACCAGGGACACACCACGTCGGAGACGATGTCGATTTGAAGCGGTTTCAAGGTGCTCATCGGGCTTTCTCCCTGGAAGGCCCAGAGATAGGCGCCAATCCCAACCCGGACAAGACCGCTATTTAAGACCTGCGGCCATGATCCGCATCCGTTCGGCGGTCAGGTCATCGGCGGGAAAGAACGTTTCCAACGCCAATTCCGACAGCGTGATGTCAACGGGCGTACCGAAGATCATCGTTGTCGAAATAAAGCTCAGTGTCTCGCCATCGAGCCGCAGCTTGAACGGTATGGCGACATTATCGGCCGACGGCGGAGCCGACCTTGCCGGGATCCGATAAGCCTTTAGCTCCTGATACAAGCTTATCAGTTCGGGATCGGCGGTGGCTTCACATTGGCGGTGCAGGCGCTCGAGCAAGTGGCTGCACCATTCGGCGAGATTGACAGTGCGCGATGCCAGCGCTTCGGGGTGAAAAGCGAGGCGCAGAATGTTCATGGGTTGCGCGAGCAGCCGCGGCGGAATGCCTTCCAGAAGCGGCATCACCATCCGGTTTGCCGAAACCAGATTCCAGTGCCTGTCGTACGC
>JAICIT010000610.1 GCA_025960445.1 Bradyrhizobium sp.
TGAACCTTCCGCCTCGAACCCCGGAATGGTCGCATCATCGGCGCGAAGATAAAGGCCGCTTCGCAGTGCCATCGCGAAGTTGATCCCGTCGGCCGAAATACCGAATCCCGAGAACATCGGCCGGATCGTCACGGGACCGAAATCCGAAAACAAATCGATCAGGAAATCCCGGTCCATGATGCCGCTCAGTTGCGAGTACGATCGGCGTCCGGTGGTCCTGGGTTTCAGCCAATCAGTTCGCTGCGCGACTGCGCCTAACCATGTTCTTTCGCAGCCGTAAGCTGCACGGACTCGCCACAACCACAGGCGCCGGTTTGGTTCGGGTTATTGAAGATGAATTGCGCCGACATCTTGTCGACTTTGTAATCCATCTCGGTGCCCAACAGGAACAACACCGCCTTGGGATCGACCAGAATCTTGACGCCCTTGTCCTCGACCACCTCGTCGGTCGGCCGGATGTCGTGGGCGTATTCGACCGTATAGGATTGTCCGGCGCAGCCGCCGTTTTTGATGCCGACCCGCAAGCCCACGATCTCGGAATCAGCGCGTTTGGTCAGCTCGGTAATCCGCTGCGCTGCCGCCTCGGTCAGCTTCATCACCTGTGGACGGGGCCGTGCTCTCGGCTTGGCCGCGTTCGTTGAAGAAGTAGATGTCGTGTCTGTCATGGCTTCACCACATGTTGAGGACGAGACGCGCCTCATCGCTCATCCGGTCCGGCGACCATGCCGGATCCCAGACGAGATTGACGTTTACGACGCCGACGCCGGGAACGCTGGCGACCGCGTTCTCAACCATTTGCGGCAGCTCTCCCGCCGCCGGGCAGTTCGGGGTCGTCAGCGTCATCACCACGTCGACGCTGCGGTCGTCCTTGATATCGACCTTGTAGATCAATCCGAGCTCATAGATGTCAGCCGGAATCTCCGGATCGAACACGGTTTTCAGGGCCGCCACGATTTCGGGCCCCAGCCGCTCGGTCTCCTCCGGCGCCAGCGCCGAATGAGTTTCCATATTGCTGGTTTTGACTTCGGCCGTATCGGTCATGAAAACAGTTCCCGCGCCTTGGTCAGCGCCTTTGCCAGATGATCGACTTCCTCACGGGTATTATACATCCCGAACGAAGCGCGGCAGGTGGCGGTCACATTGAAACGCTGCAGCAGTGGCATCACGCAATGCGTTCCGGCGCGCACGGCAATCCCCTGCCGGTCGATCACCGTCGCGACGTCATGGGGATGCGCGCCCTTCATTTCGAACGAGATGACCGGTCCTTTACCGCGAGCGGTACCGATCAGACGCAGCGAATTGATTTCACGCAGGCATCCTTGCGCATAATTCAGAAGATCGTGCTCGTGCGCGGCGATGCGCTCCTTGCCTATCGAATTGACGTAATCGATGGCGGCGCCAAGACCGATCGCCTCGACGATTGCGGGCGTACCAGCCTCGAACTTGTGCGGCGGATCGCCATAGGTGACCCAATCCCGCGCCACCTCACGGATCATTTCGCCGCCGCCGGTATAGGGCCGCATGGCCGCCAGATGCTCGTGCTTCGCATAGAGCACGCCGACGCCGGTCGGCCCGTACAGTTTGTGGCCGGTGAAGACGTAGAAATCGCAATCGATATCCCTGACATCGACAGCCAGATGCACGGCAGCCTGACTGCCGTCGATCAACACCGGAATGCCGCGAGCGTGAGCGATTTTCACTACTTCCTTGACGGGGACGATGGTGCCGAGCGCGTTCGACATCTGCGTGATCGCGACCAGCTTGGTGCGCCCCGTCAAAGCCTTCTCGAATTCCTCGATCAGGAAATTGCCTTCGTCATCGACATCAACCCATTTGATCACCGCGCCATGGCGTTCCCTTAGGAAATGCCACGGCACGATGTTGGAATGATGCTCCATGATCGAGAGCACGATCTCGTCGCCGGCCTTAATGTTCGGCTCACCCCATGACGACGCCACGAGATTGATCGCTTCGGTCGCATTTCGCGTGAAGACAATTTCTTCGCTGCGTCCGGCGTTGAGGAATTGCGCGACCTTGGCACGACCGCCCTCATAGGCCTCGGTCGCAGCA
>JAICIT010000611.1 GCA_025960445.1 Bradyrhizobium sp.
ACCCGCGCGCTCGCCGCCGAGCTTGGCAAGCACGGCGTTCGCGTCAACGCGATCGGTCCCGGGCTGATCGAGACGCCGCTAAACGCCAGCGTCCGCGCCAACGATCCGGGGCTGGTGAAAATCTTCATCGATCACACCCCGCTCGGCCGCGCCGGAAAGCCGGAAGATATCGTCGGACCGGCGATTTTCCTGGCATCCGATCTCTCGAGCTACGTGACCGGATCGATCGTGATGGCGGACGGCGGTTACCGATCGATATGAGGCGCGATCAAAATGTCCAACGCCCCGCATTTTGAGATTGATGTATCCGCCTTCTGGGCCGATCCCTACCCGGATTTCGTGAAGATGCGCAGAGACGCGCCGATCGCGTTCGTGCCGCAGCTCGGCTCCACCGTGTTTACCCGGCGCGACGATATCTTCTCGCAGGAAAAGCGAATCGACGTGTTCTCGTCACATCAGCCGGCCGGACTGATGAATAGGTTGATGGGCCATAACATGATGCGCAAGGACGGCGAAGCCCACATGGCCGAGCGCACCGCGATGTTTCCATCGGTGTCGCCGCGCACCGTGCGTGATACCTGGAGAGGGCAGTTCCAGGCCCATGCCGATCGTATTCTCGATGAGCTCTCACCGCTCGGCCATGCCGATCTCTGCAAGGCTTTCGCGCTGCCGTTGTCGGCCGAATGCCTGAAGGACATCACTGGTCTGACCAACATGCGTTACCAGGACATGGACGCATGGTCGCAAGCGATGATCGATGGGATCGCCAATTACAGCGGCAACAAGGAAGTCGAGGCGCGCTGTCACGCCGCCACCGCGGGAATAGACGCCGCCATAGACGACATGGTCCCGGTTCTGATCAGGCATCCGAACCAATCGATCCTCAGTGTGCTGTTGGCGGCCGGCCAGGCGATGGAGAGCGTACGCGCCAACGTCAAGCTCGCGATATCGGGCGGGCAGAACGAGCCGCGCGACGCGATCTCCGGCACTATCTGGGCGCTGCTGACCCATCCCGATCAGCTCGCGCTGGTGCGCCAGCAAAAAGCAAAATGGATCGACGTATTCGAGGAATATGCTCGCTGGATCGCCCCGATCGGAATGTCACCGCGGCGGGTCGCAAAGCGCTGGTCCTATGGCGGTGTTGATTTCGAACCGGAGGATCGAGTGTTCTTTATGTTCGGCTCAGCCAATCGCGACGAAAACTGCTTCGAAAATCCGGAGCTATTTGATGTCACGCGCGATACCCAAAAGAGCATCGCCTTCGGCGCCGGCCCGCACTACTGCGCGGGTGCTTTCGCCTCGCGCGCGATGGTTGCCGACGTGGCGCTGCCCAGTATCTTTGCGCGCCTGAACGGCTTGCGGCTCGACGACAGCCAGCCGGTGAGGATCGGCGGCTGGGCCTTCCGCGGCCTGCTGAATCTGCCGGTCGCCTGGGACGTCAGCTAGAACGTCGTGGCCTCGTTGTTCGAGACGCGCGGCATTGCCGCTCCTCACCATCAGGAAGGGAGACACGCGGCCCTCACCCGAACCTCAGCTTCGATCGCTCCCTCGCCTTTTCGGCTTCGATCTCGCGGTCGCGCGCCGGCGCATGCGTGTGCAGCGAGGCCAGCAGCCGCCGGGCTGAAGCCGTCACTTCCGCCACCGCCCGATCGAACGCCTCGGAATTCGATTGCGAAGGCTTGTTGAAACCGGAGAGCTTGCGCACGAACTGCAGCGCCGAGGCATGGATTTCATCCTCCGTCGCCGGCGGTTCGAAATTGAACAGCGTTTTTATATTGCGGCACATCGTTTATCCTTCCAACTCCTGATCCAAATACCCCTCTCACGGGCCATTTTGGCATAATCCATTTTGTCATAGAATAGGGTGGATGTTTTCGCCCGGGATGGCCGCGGATCCTCGAAAAACCAAACGAGCTCCAGATGTCGCATGTCACCTACAAAATCGTTAAGCATGATGGCGGTTGGGCTTACACCGTCGATGGCGTATTTTCCGAATCCTTCGCTAATCACGCCGTCGCCCTTGCGGCGGCAAGGCGCGCGGCGGCGG
>JAICIT010000612.1 GCA_025960445.1 Bradyrhizobium sp.
CGGTGGCAATGACGGGCGGCGACGTGCAACTTTCCGGCGCCCGCCCCGAACTGCTGCAATCCGCACTTGACGTGCTGACGCTGGCCGGCGCGACCATCACATCCAACAACCAGGGCATTCGCGTCGTCCGCAACGGCGTCGCGATCGAGCCCGTCACGGTTTCTACCGCGCCATTTCCGGGCTTTCCGACCGACTTGCAGGCGCAGTTGATGGCATTGATGGCCTGCGCCAAGGGTTCCTCGCAGATTACCGAGACGATTTTCGAAAATCGTTTCATGCACGTGCAGGAACTGGCGCGCTTCGGTGCGCGTATTCACCTGGACGGTGAAACCGCCACCATTGACGGGATCGCCAAGCTGCGGGGCGCGCCCGTGATGGCCACAGACCTGCGGGCTTCGGTGTCGCTGGTGATCGCGGGACTGGCCGCTGAAGGCGAGACCATGGTCAACCGGGTTTATCACCTGGACCGCGGCTTCGAGCGGCTTGAGGAAAAGCTCTCGGCCTGCGGCGCCTCGATCGAGCGCATCAGCGACTGAGTGGGAAGATTAATTCGTGACGGCCCGGCTCAAACTCATCGCCCTTGATGCCGACGACCTGGCAGTCATTTCAGCGCACGTCCAGGACGCCCGGGTGAACGTAGCGGACATTATCTGGCGGCAGGGCGAAAAGCGGCTGGTGATCGGCATGAATCGGCTGGACTGGGAGCAGACCTTGGAAGGCGAAACCTCGCCGCGGCGCTTGATCGCGGCACTGCGGTTCGACCGCGTGTTGTCGTGCAAGTCGCGCAATATCGATATGGTCGCGCCGGAAGCAAGGCTTGAGCTGGTCGGTATCGAATTTCACGCTGATGATGCCCCGAGCGGAAGCGCCGTGCTGCTGTTCAGCCATGGCGGCGCGCTGCGGCTCGACGTCGAATGCCTGGAATGCGAGCTGACCGACCTTGGCACCGACGATCTCGGCACCAGCGAGCTCGGCGAAGATGGCGAATCCTCTGTGATGGATGCCCAAGGCCGTTCACCATAGTTAATGCGCGAAAGCAGAGGGTTGACGGCGATTTGTCGCCGCGCCATTGAGCAGTGGGCGCTCGCGTGAAAGACCTCGCCCGGAAAGCCGCCATGCCTGTTCGCCTCGACCGAAGCAGTGCCGATTTTGACGAGCGATTCGCGAGCTTTCTCGCGACCAAGCGCGAGGTGTCGGCCGACATTGAGACTGCGACCCGCGCCATCGTTGATGACGTCGCGGCGCGAGGAGACGCGGCGCTGCTCGAGGCGACACGCAAATTCGATCGTCTCGATCTCAAGGCCAGTGGGCTGCGCGTGAGCGCTGCCGAAATCCAAACGGCGTTGAAGGCTTGCGACAGCGGCACGATCGACGCGCTCAAATTCGCCCGCGACCGCATTGAGCTGTTTCATCGCCGGCAGTTGCCGAAAGACGATCGCATCACCGATCCGTTGGGGGTTGAACTCGGCTGGCGCTGGAGCGCCATCGAGGCGGTCGGGCTTTACGTTCCTGGCGGCACCGCCGCGTATCCGTCTTCCGTGCTGATGAATGCGGTGCCGGCGAAAGTCGCGGGAGTCTCGCGGGTGGTCATGGTCGTGCCCTCGCCAGACGGCAAGCTTAATCCACTGGTGCTGGCCGCAGCCGATCTCGGCGGTGTCTCCGAGATTTATCGGGTCGGAGGCGCCCAGGCCATTGCGGCACTGGCCTATGGGACGGCGACGATCGCTCCGGTGGCCAAGATCGTCGGCCCGGGCAACGCCTATGTTGCCGCCGCCAAACGGCTGGTGTTCGGCAAGGTCGGCATCGACATGATCGCCGGCCCGTCGGAGGTGTTGGTTGTTGCCGATGCCACGGGCAATGCCGGCTGGATCGCGTCTGATCTGCTGGCGCAAGCCGAGCATGACGTCAACGCGCAGTCGATCCTGATCACCGACAGCCCGATGCTTGGCAACGAAGTCGAGCGCGCGGTGCAATCGCAACTCGCAACCTTGCCGCGCGCGCAAATCGCGCGAGCCTCATGGAACGACTTCGGTGCAATCATC
>JAICIT010000613.1 GCA_025960445.1 Bradyrhizobium sp.
GTCCAATACAGTGGTTCCGACCGCGCGAAACGCCGCGCCGCTGCGCCCGATTTCGTTTACCGATCCGGCTGTGACTGTCGAACGCCGTGACGATGGAATCATTTATCTCCACCCCAAGGTTGAGCTCGGCGAATATCCGGCTCGGCTGACCGACCTGCTGCATCATTGGGCCAGCGCTGAACCCAACCGCATTTTCATGGCGGAGCGCGATCATAATCGTGGGTGGCGGCAGATCACCTACTCGCAAATGCTGGCCGCAAGCCGACACATCGCCTCCGGCCTGCTGGCGCGCGGCCTCTCGGCTGAAAGGCCAGTCGTGATCCTCTCCGGCAATTCGATCGATCACGCGCTGGTCGCGTTCGGGTCACTCTATGCGGGCATCCCGTTCTGTCCGGTGTCTCCGGCCTATTCGTTGATCTCAAAGGATTACGGGAAGCTCGGCTACCTGATGAAGCTGCTGACGCCCGGCCTTGTATTCGCCGATGATGCGGACACGTTCGCCCATGCGATGGAAGCGAACGTTCCAGCGGATGCCGAAATCGTCGCCTCCCGCGGTGCTCTATCCGTCCGAGACGCAACCACGCTGACCGAGTTGAGGTCGACACCGCTGCATCCATTGCTCGATGCAGCTCACGAGAGGATCGGGCCGGACACGATTGCGAAATTCCTGCTGACGTCGGGATCAACCGGCAATCCGAAGGCGGTGATCAACACTCAGCGGATGCTGTGCGCCAACCAGGTGATGATCCGCGAAGCCATGGCTTTTCTAAAAGACGAGCCGCCGGTGATTGTCGACTGGCTGCCATGGAATCACACCTTCGGCGGCAATCACAATATCGGACTGACGCTGTTTAATGGCGGATCGATGTATCTCGATGCCGGCAAGCCGATGCCCGGCGGCATCGAAGAGACGGTGCGCAATCTGGCCGAGATTTCTCCGACAGTGTATTTCAATGTGCCCAAGGGATATGAATCGCTGTTGCCATATTTGCGTGACGATAAATCATTGCGCGCCAGATTTTTTCACCGGCTGCATGCGATGTTCTTTTCCGGAGCGGCGATGTCGCCGTTTGTCTGGAACAGCCTCGACGAACTCAGCGTGCAGGAAACCGGCTTTCGTGTCCCTATGCTGACCGGCCTTGGCGCCACGGAAACAGCGCCCTTTTTCATGTCGGCCAATCCGCTTACCAGCCGCTCCGGTCATGTCGGGCTGCCGGTGCCTGGCAACAAAGCCAAGCTTGTTCCAACTAACGGCAAGCTCGAGGTTCGCGCTCGGGGGCCGAACGTCACGCCGGGCTATTGGCGGCAGCCGGAACTTACCGCCGCCGCATTTGATGAAGAGGGCTTTTATAGATTGGGCGATGCGATCAAGCCGGCGGACCCGAATGATTTCAACGCCGGCTTCGATTTCGATGGCCGCATCGCCGAAGATTTCAAGCTAGCCAGCGGCACCTGGGTGAGCGTCGGCCCGCTGCGCGCGCGCTTTATTGCTGCCTGCGCGCCGTTGGTGCGGGACGTGGTCATTGCCGGGATCAATCGCGACGAAATATCGGCGCTGGTGATACTCGATCTCGATGGCTGCCGCCTGATCAATCCGACGCTTCCGCCCGACGATGTCGCCATCACGGCGAGCGACCCCGCGATCCGCGATGCATTCCGCGAGCGGTTTGCAAAATTCACGGCGATATCGACCGGCTCCTCGACGCGGATTACCCGCGCGGTGCTGATCGATACGCCGCTCTCGATCGATCGCGGCGAAGTCACCGACAAGGGCTCGACCAACCAGCGTGCCGTGCTTAACGCGCGCGGCGCGCTGATCGACGCCTGTTATTCGCCGACACCGCCAGAACACGTGATTACGCTTTAGCCGATACGAAAACCCATCACCCCGAGGACCTTTAACATGCAATTGAAAGATCAGGCCGCAATCGTCACCGGCGGTGCATCTGGATTGGGCGCTGCGACCGCGCGCAGGCTCGCCGCCCAAGGCGCCAAAGTCGCCATCTGCGATCTCAATGCCAA
>JAICIT010000614.1 GCA_025960445.1 Bradyrhizobium sp.
AGGGCCCGGCGTTCGGGTCATCTGCTCCACGCCGACAACCAGCACGATTTTTGCCGCGCCAGCAGCAATCGCCCGGATGCCTTGATGCACTGCCGCCGAACCGGTGGCGCAAGCATTTTCGACCCTTGTCGTCGGCTTGAACCGCAACTGCGGGTCGGCCTGCAGCACCAGGGACGCGGTAAAATCTTGCGGCGAAAAGCCGGCATTGAAATGCCCGAGCACGATCTCGTCGACATCAGCGGCTGAGATGCCGGCATCGGCCATCGCGTCGGTCGCGACGCGGACGACCAGGCTTTCGACCGTTTCGTTGTCGAACTTTCCGAACGGCGTGTGGGCCCATCCGACGATGCTGGCTGCCATGATTGTTCTCCCGTGAGTTCCCGCCGATCCGGTCAGGTCACGAACTTACCACCAAGTTCGTCCTCGATGTGAATGCGGATAATATCATCAAAGTTCTTTTCCGCGGTCGTGAAGCCGAGTTTCAGCGCCCGGGTGGGGGCGAAATTGCGCGGCCAGCCGGCAACGATACTCATGATAAACGGATCGGGCTCCCGCTTGATCCGGGCCGCCACCTTGTCGCCCGCCACCCGCTTGAGCGCGGCGATTTGCTCGCCGACGGTCGCGGAAAGGCCGGGCATGGTGAGGTTTCGACGTGGTCCAACTGCCCCGGAATCCAGCGTCGCCGCATGAAGCAGAAACCCCACCGCTGACCTTGGCGTGGCGTGCCAGTGTCGAACGTCCTCGTTGACAGGCAGCACCGCTTCCTTGCCGGCGAGCGGCTCGCGCAGAATGTTTGAAAAGAAACCCGAAGCCGCTTTGTTGGGGAGACCGGGACGGATGCAGATAGTAGGCAACCGAATTCCGATACCATCCATGAAGCCGCGCCGCGAATAGTCGGCCAGGAGAAGCTCGTCGATCGCCTTTTGCGTGCCGTAACTCAAGAGCGGGGTGTGAAAGAACTCGTCCCCGATCGCATCGGGAAACGGCGCTCCGAACACCGCGATCGAGGAAGTGAACACCACACGCGGCTTGTAGTCGCCGCCGACCAACCGAATCGCATCGAGC
The DNA here is from genome assembly GCA_025960445.1 of Bradyrhizobium sp. Lineage (GTDB taxonomy): Bacteria > Pseudomonadota > Alphaproteobacteria > Rhizobiales > Xanthobacteraceae > Bradyrhizobium. The sequence continues at coordinate 1,066 of JAICIT010000614.1, forward strand.
AGCATCCGTGTTCCATCGAGGTTGATGCGATAACCCTTGTCGAAATCGAGCTCTGCTTCACCCGAGACGATCGCCGCCAAATGGAAAATCACATCCGGACGATCCGCAACCAGTTTCTCGGCGGCGCCGGACACGGCGAAGTCGCATGTAACGGTGTTAACTGGAAATCCCGCTTTAGCCGGTTGCGCCGGCGCGACGACGTCCTGCAGTGTCATCTGCTTGATCTCGCGCTCGCCGAGATGCCCGTCCCGCAACAGCCGCTCGGAAAGCTTGCGCCCGACCATTCCGGCCGCGCCCAACACCAGAATGTGCAAGAGCCAACTCCTTTTTGTTTTTGATTGTTATGCGCCAGGCCCGGACGCTCACTCTTTCACGGCTCCGGTCATCGCCGAAACGTAATGTTCGACAAAGAACGCATAGAGGATGACCAGCGGCAGCGAACCGCACAAGGCGCCCGCCATCAGCGAGCCCCAGCGATAGACGTCGCCGTCGACGAATTCGTTGACGATTGCGACCGGCACGGTCTTGTTCTGCGTCGATTGCAGGAACGTGAGCGCATAGATGAATTCGTTCCAGCAAAGCGTGAAGCAAAAGATAAAGGCCGAGATCAGCCCTGGAATCGCGAGCGGCAGCACGATCTTGATCAAAATCTGCCAGCGGCTCGCGCCATCGATCAGCGCGCATTCCTCCAGCTCAAACGGAATCGTTTTGAAATAGCCCATCAAGAGCCAGGTCGAGAATGGAATCAGAATCGTCGGATACGTCAGGATCAGCGCCATCGGGGAGTCGAAAAGGCCATACTGGAACACGACCGTTGCGAGCGGAATGAAAAGGATCGATGGCGGTACCAGATAGGACAGGAAGATGAGGCCACCCACCCATTGCGCGCCGCGATAGCGCAGCCTCACGATCGCATAAGCTGCCAACACGCTGGCGACGATCGACAG
>JAICIT010000615.1 GCA_025960445.1 Bradyrhizobium sp.
GTTGTGATGATCTGCGGCCTCGGCGTGTTCGGCCTCTGGACCGGCATTCTCGCAACCGGTTTTGCCGCCCAGACCCGTCGCGACAATTTCCTGAAAACCTGGGAGTCCGTGAGCAAGGTGCCGTTCTTTGCTGCGCTCGGGCCGGCGGCGATCGCGGACGTGACGCACATGCTGCGCATCATGGATCTGCCATCCCGAACCATGATCATCCGCAAGGGCCAGGTTGGCGATTGCATGTATTTCATTGCCGCGGGAGAAGTCGAGGTGGATTTGCCGGGCAAGAAGGTGCGGCTTGGGGAAGGCGCGTTCTTCGGCGAGATGGCGCTGCTGGGCAACAATTTGCGCTCCGCCAGTATCACCACCACACGCGTGTCGCGGCTGCTGGTGCTCGATCTCGTGGATTTCCGGATGCTGATGGCGCGTCATCCCGATCTTGCGGCCACCATCGACGCGGAAGCCAAACGGCGCACTTCGGAGAATACATGATGCAGTCGGGCGTCTCCGGCTCCGCCGATCTCGCGAGCGCACCGCTTCTTGATATTGACAGCGCCCGCGCCACGATTCGCCTCAACCGGCCGAAGCATTTGAACCGGCTGCAGCCCGATGACCTCGACGTGCTGATGAAGTTGTTCGATCGGATCGAGGCCGATCCGGCGATCCGGGTGTTAGTGCTGACCGGAACGGGACGAGCCTTTAGCGCCGGATACGATCTCGGCTCGATCGCCGAACGCGCGGCCACCGCTCAGGAGCAAATCGCCGGCTCCGCCTTCGAGGTCATGGTCAACCGCCTTGAAGATCTTGCAGTACCAACGATCTGCCGTCTGAATGGCGGCGTCTATGGCGGCTCGACCGACCTGGCGTTGGCCTGCGACTTCCGCATCGGTGTCGACAACTGCGACATGTTCATGCCGGCTGCGCGACTCGGCCTGCATTACTACAAGAGCGGGATCCAGCGTTATGTCTCGCGGCTCGGGCTCGATAACGCCAAGCGACTGTTCCTCACCGCCCAGCGGATCGGCGCGGCCGAGATGCTGCGTATCGGTTATCTCACGGCGATGGTGCCCGCCGAAGCGCTGGACGAGGAGGTCGATAGACTGGTGGCTATTCTCGCCGCTAACGCGCCGATCGCGATCCGCGGCATGAAGCGCACCATCAACGAAATCGCTCGCGGCAGGCTAGACGAAGAAGCCGCCGACCGTCGGCACCGCGACAGCATGCGGAGCGCCGAGATCAACGAAGGCATCAAGGCCTTTGCGGAAAAGCGCCCGCCAAGATTTTAGTGTGAAGCGTATTATCGAAAATTTCGAACAGCGCGTACGCACGCCATAACAAAGACCGCGGTGAGGCCGACTAGCGAAATCGTGATCGGCTTGATGTCCCAACGAGCACCGATGAAGGTGCCGACGGGAATGAGGACAAAGCAGATGACTACATCGGCTCTTGTGGCGAACTTGAGCGGGCCGCTGCGATTGCGCACACGAGACACCTGCTGCTCTCGACCGTGCCTTTCAACAGCCAGGGATGAGCGGCGTTTGATCCTGGCTGTTCCGCCTCGAATCTCGTAACTGGACTCTGCAAGAGCCATAACCGCTTTACCCAGACGTGGCCGCATAGTTCGAGGCGAGGTACCGCGCCTACTCAGAACGAACGTCCACCCGCCCGGTTTTTTCAAAACGCGACTCGCACGCCCAGCTTGGCGCTGGCGCTGCGGCTCTGATCGGACATCGCTACGCCTCGGGCGCGCCGAACACCGCGGCCTTCTTGCTAGTGTGATAGCCGTCCTGCCCGTCAGCGCCTCCTCCGTCCGCCAAGAACATTTGGCTCGCGTCTAAAGCAACGCAGAGTTCGTACGACAGCTCGAAAAAGAAAAGCAGCATTGTCACGGGCACCCAAGGGACTGGTAGGGAGCCGATCTATAACAGCGCGCAGTGCGGCCGCTTCCTCCGAACGGGGGAGACTCGCGCCGACA
>JAICIT010000616.1 GCA_025960445.1 Bradyrhizobium sp.
AGGGCGGATTAGTACTACTGGATCACAAATTTCGTCGCTGGTTGAGCGACATCGGACGAATGCAACATTGGCATCGCGGCAGGGTCGGTGCAATCGCGACGGCCAACAGGCGATGGATAGTGGCGATCGAATTCGGGACGTGGCGCTGCGGCCGGATCGGGGGCGCCGCGGGGTCGGTAACTGCTGGGAACGGCAGATTTTTCGATTGCAGCGGCGCGATCAAGTCCTGAGGGGGGAATCTTCTCCCGCTCGGAGATCAGGAAGCCGTAGGCAGCGATCGACATGGTGCCGTGGTGATGGAAACCTCGCCATGTGCGCCCCTCGTAATGGCCGAGGCCGATTTCCTGCTTGAGGTCCTCATAATCACGCTCGATTCGCCAGCGCAGCTTGGCGAGATCGACGAGGTCGCGGAGCGGCATGTCGGGGTCGACCGACGCGAGCCAGAACTTTGTGGGCGCAGCTTCATCCTTGGGCCATTCGATCAGTAATGTCTCTTCGGCAAATCGCGCTTCGCCCCGTATCGGCGCGGCACGCACGCGTACCTGGGCAAAGCGCGACCGCAGCTTGGCGTTGCTACCCTCCCGCCACGTGATGGTGCGCCACGCGTTCCTGGGCAGGCTGCGCGCCAAGGCTTCGACGCTGACGCGCTTCGGCTTCGGATCACCTTCGCCCACCGGGCGCACTTTGACGGTCGAGACGATGGCTGCCACGTAGCGCGGCCCCAAGCCCGTGATCGCCCGGCGCAGACCGCCGTTCGTTCCATAGCTTGCGTCCATCAGTACGATACCGGGAGCCACCTTCGCCGCCACAGCCGCGCGGATCTGCTCCAGCGCGATCTGCGGTTTGGTCTTGAATCTGATCGAGCGCGGGACATGCGTCTTGGCGCGGCGCGATCTGTCGTCCGTCCACGCCCGCGGCAGATAGAGCTGATAAGCAATCGGCAGGCTGCCATGATGATTGGCGATCGACAGCGTCACCGCCACTTGGCAATTGGCTTGCTTGCCGAGCTGCCCGCAATACTGGTGATGCACCCCGACTGAATGCCGGCCTTTCTTGGGAAACGACGTATCGTCGATGATCCAGGTTTCGATCGGTCCCTGCCGCGTCAACGATGGCGTCACCAGGTCTCGCACCTTGGCCAGCATATGCTCGTCCGACCATTCCGAATTGGCAACGAAATGCAGCAGCTTCTGATGCTGTGCCGAAACCCGCGACGGCGCCGTCACCGCCGCCATCGGCTCCACGCTGCGACGTCCCTCCGTCGCCAAAAGCCCGGAGCAGTAATCCCGCAGCGGCCCCGCTCGGTCTACATGCCCAACCACCTTCGTCAGTTCGCCGACATACGCCGCAAAACGACCCGCAACCGATATTCCACTCGTGCGATCCATCACAGCCTCCTGATCAACAGAAAGCCTGACAACCATCTGATTCCAAGCTGCAATCAAACGTGGCAAATTGACTCGGCTAAATGACTCAGTAGTACTAACCCACCCTACATTCTCACTTGTACTCCCTCTCTTCCCACCACGGAAAATAGTCGGGCATGTCGCTCGACACCTTGTCCTTGAATTGTGCCGGGCGCTTTTCCAGGAACGATACCACGCCTTCCTTGACGTCGCCCGAGCGACCTCGCGCGTAGATGCCGCGGCTGTCGACCTTGTGCGCTTCCATCGGGTCATCGGCGCCTGTCATGCGCCACATCATCTGACGGATCAGGGCGATCGATACCGGCGCGGTCTTGGCAGCGATTTCCCTGGCGAGCGCGCGTGCGGTCGACAGCAGTTGATCCGGCGGCACCACCTTGCTGACGAGGCGTCCGGCGAGCGCTTCCTGCGCCGGAAACACACGGCCTGTGTAGCACCATTCCAGCGCCTGCGAGATGCCGACGATGCGCGGCAGGAACCAGCTCGAGGCCGCTTCCGGCACGATGCCGCGCTGCGAGAACACGAAGCCGAACCGCGCGGC
>JAICIT010000617.1 GCA_025960445.1 Bradyrhizobium sp.
CAGTCAATGTGAAGCTGATCGAGGGCATCAACCACATGGGAATCGTGAGCGACGCCGCCGCGGTCTCCACAGTCGCGGACTATATCGCGGCAGCAGGTTTGAAATCATGACGAGCATTGACGCAAAAGAAGCGGCTTCCGCCCTGTCCGATATCGATTCCGTCGCCCGCCGCGTTCGGCAATCGACGATTTACCAGCTCTCCAGCCTGTTCATCATCACCTGGGGCGTGCTGGTCGTCGCGGGCAACCTCACGTCCTTTGTCTGGCCACGCTCCGCCGGCTTTTCCTGGCTTGCTGTTTACCTCGCCGGGATTGCGGGCTCATTCGCGATCAGCGCAATCGGCTATTCCCGAACTGGCATCCGCATCTTCGATTTCCGTATCCTGATCGCGTTTTTTCTTTTCATCGCGTTCGGAATATTCACTTGCTGGCTCGGCCATTTAACGAGCGCGCGCCAGATCGGGACGTTCTGGGCGATGTATTTCATGCTGGTCTACACCATTGCCGGGCTGTGGATCGGGCTCGCCTACGTCGCAATCGGTCTGTCGATTACCGCGCTGACCTTGATCGGTTACTTTTACCTGGGCCATTGGTTCGAGCCGTGGATGGCGCTGGTGAACGGCGGAGGACTGATTCTGGGTGGGCTCTGGATGCGCCGGAACTGACGAATGGCTGACCTGGACGAAATCATCCATCAGCCCTTGCGGCTGAAGATCATGGCAGCGCTGAACGCGCTTCCGTCTGCCGCACCCGGGCTGGAATTCTCCCGGCTCAAGCGGCTAACGGGCGCGACCGACGGCAATCTCGGCGCTCATATCGAGACTCTGGCGAGAGCCGGGTACGTCGCGATCGAAAAAGCGTTTGTGGGAAAAAGGCCGCAGACCACCGTGACCGCCACAGCAATGGGGCGCGGCGCGTTCGCCCGCCACGTCGCGACGCTGCAGGAGATCATCGCCGCTTCGGCGCGGCAGCACGCGGAATAGCGATTCTGCGCTTGCAGGACAGGGGAGAGTCGTGCAACCGACAGGCTTCTGACTTAAACGGCTGCATCGCATGCACATTCTTCTGCTCGGTTCTGGCGGTCGCGAACATGCTCTGGCGTGGAAGATCGCAGCTTCACCGCTGGTGACAAAGCTCTGGTGCGCGCCGGGCAATGCCGGCATTGCGCGCGAGGCCGACTGCGTGCCGATCGATATCACCGACCATGTCGCGGTAATCGATTTCTGCAAAGCTAACGCGGTGGATTTCATTGTGGTCGGCCCCGACGCGCCGATCGCGGCGGGCATCGTCGACGATCTCAACGCCGCTGGCTTCAAAGCGTTCGGACCGACGAAAGCCGCGGGTCGATTGGAAAGCTCGAAGAGCTTCACCAAAGCGCTGTGCCGCGCCACTCATATTCCAACTGCTGCCTATGAGCATTTCACCGATCGTGAAAGCGCGAGAGCCTACGTCCTCGCACAGGGCGCGCCGATCGTCATCAAAGCCGATGGCCTCGCCGCCGGAAAAGGCGTCGTCGTGGCCATGAGTGATGAGGAAGCGCTCGCCGCCATCGACATGATGTTCGGGGGCGGGTTCGGCAGCGCCGGCGCCGAGATCGTCATCGAGGAGTTCCTGCAAGGGGAGGAGGCTTCGTTCTTCGCGCTCTGCGACGGCGAGCACGCCGTGCCGCTTGCCACGGCGCAAGATCACAAGCGCGCCTTCGACGGTGACCAAGGCCCGAATACCGGCGGAATGGGTGCGTATTCGCCCGCCGCCGTGATGACGGAGGCGATGTGCTTGCGCGTAATGGAAGAGATGATCAAGCCAACGCTGCGGGCCTTGAGCGCGATGGGTTCGCCTTACAAGGGCGTGCTGTTTGCCGGCGTGATGGTTACCAAGGATGGACCGAAGCTCATCGAGTACAACGCCCGCTTCGGAGACCCCGAATGTCAGGTCCTGATGTTGCGGATGATGTCCGACA
>JAICIT010000618.1 GCA_025960445.1 Bradyrhizobium sp.
GGCGCTCTTCGAGCTGCCGGTTGCGATATTGCAGCTCCTCGTTTTGACCGGTCAGTTGCCGCAGCTGATTCTCGAGCCGCTGAACACGCATTTCAGCATCCGGATCATCGGATTGGGCCAACGCCTGCGAGGCGAGCGTCAGCATTGCGACGATTGCGGCGGCGCGGGTAGATGTTTGAAATCTGGATGACATGTTGGCCTGACGAAACGGCGTGACATCGAAAGCAGAACACATTGAGGCAGCGAGTGCGCCAAAAATGTGACTGAAACAGACATGGCGAAGAGAAGGACCGGCCTTTGAATCGCCGGTGGCTTTCAAAAACAAAACCGGCGCACTAGGCGCCGGCGAAGCTCCGGAAACAACCAGTTACGCTATGAGCTGGCGTTCAAGACCGTGACAGCACGGCGGTTCTGCGACCAGCACGAGATGTCGTTGCAGACCGCGACCGGGCGCTCCTTGCCGTAGGAGATCGTCCGCATTCGCGAGGGATCGATGCCGCGAGAGGCGAGGAACGTTCGTACTGATTGCGCGCGCCGCGCCCCCAGCGCGATATTGTACTCACGGGTGCCGCGCTCATCAGCATGGCCTTCGATCGTGAACGAGTAGCGATTATAACTCTGGAGCCAGCGCGCCTGCTTCTCGAGCGTGGCGATCGCCTGCGGAGACAGATCGGTCTGATCGCTCTCGAAGAAAACGCGATCACCGACGTTGACGACGAAATCCTGCTGGCTACCTGGCGCTGCCGCATTTGCCATCGCGCCGTCGGCGCCGAGGTTCTTGTTGGCGCAGGCACCCATCGACAGCGCCACCGCCATCACCGCGGCCAGCTTTAATCCCTGGAGGATTCGCATCTGATGTTTCATTCGGGAGCCTCCACGCTCACGGTTCGAACTGTGATCCGGTCTACAGGGCGATGGTTAAGCGAACGTTCCGTCAACCTTGATGCGGCGTTTCCGAACCCGCTCAAATTGCAACAAGCAATGGCGGTGGTTAATGGGTTCTAAATGTGGCGCGAGGGTGAAGACAAGCCGATGGCGCGGCGGCGGCCTGGTTTTTCCACCAGTGCGAAGCCGATCTGCAACACCCGCTCGTGAAATGACGGCGGTTTGGGCTCAAATGGCGAGCGGCTGACTAAACCGAGAGGGAACTTCGGCTGGTCAGGATTGCTGTGGCACAATCGAGGTGCGCTCGAACGGGGACACCACCGCATCGCTATGTGGGGGGTTCTTGCGTTCAAACAGCATCCGTCGCTCGAAAGCGCTTGAACGCATATAGGGGAAGCGCTGGAACACCTTCTCCCGAATGGCCGGATATTGAGCGGCCATGAGGCCGACCGGCTTTAGTAGTCCCGAATAGATTCGCGGTTCACCAAGCGGCTCCTGCAGAAACACCTTGCGATAGAACGCGCGGTGCTCCGGCCGGACCGACGCAAGCCCGAGGTCTGCGTTGAAATAACCACAAGCAAGCCAGCCCAGCCTGACCGTTACGTAAGGCAGCTCAGGAAATCGCCTTGCCTTTTCCGGATCGGCAACGAAGCGCGTGGGGTCGACAATGATGCGCCCCCGATCCAACTCGGGATCCAGTATCTCATCGAATATTTCGTAGGACGGCGACGATCGCGATTCCGATGTCAGCAAGGTGACCCGGAGCGAACTGTAAAGTTCGCCATGTATATAGATGCCGAACGTCCATGAATTGGGTGCGTCGTCGTGCTGATCGATCACGCGCTCGGATGGCGACGGCAGGATCGCACCTTCGCGGAGATAAGCGCGGTAACGCAATCGATATATCTTGTCTTTTTCCTCGGGCGTTGTCGCCAGGCGATAGTCGACATATTCAAGCGGGTCCGTACTGCGCTCTGGAATAAGAGCAGTGGATTCAGCCGCCAACCTCATGAGATGCCCCCCAATCTGCCTGCAACTCACGCGAGCAGATCAAAA
>JAICIT010000619.1 GCA_025960445.1 Bradyrhizobium sp.
ACCACCGTGAGCGAGGCATTCGATCGCGTGTCGATCCACGGCGTAAGGCAGGAAATCCTGCGAGCGCAGTGCGAAGCCGCCGGCTTGCCGCTGCGAATCGTGCCGATCCCATACCCCTGCCCGAACGAGATCTACGAGGCTCGCATGGCGGAAGCGGTCGCGCGAGCTGTGGGAGAAGGCATCACCCACATAATATTTGGCGATCTGTTCCTCGCCGAGATCAGGGCGTACCGCGAGCAAAAACTCGCGGGCAGCGGTCTCACGCCGCTGTTTCCGCTGTGGCACCGGCCGACCTTGCCGCTCGCGCGTGCGATGATCGAAAGCGGAATCGAGGCTTATGTCTCGACCGTCGATCTCGGAAAGTTGCCCGTCGAATTTGCCGGCCGCAAATTCGATTTACAGCTGCTGGGCGATTTGCCCGCAGGCATCGACCCCTGTGGTGAAAACGGCGAATTTCATACCTGCGTGGCGGCGGGGCCGATTTTTTCCGGTGCGTTGGCGCTTATTGCCGGCGAGCGTGTCCAGCGTGATGGCTACGCTTACTGCGATCTGAGGATGATTTAGCAGCACAACGGTTCTAGCGTAGCAAAGGATCCAGCGCCGGCAACCCGATCACGACGGCCGCCGCAATTAACGCATAGCAGATTGAGCGGAAGAGTTTCTCGCTGGCGCGGCCGAACAAAGATGCGCCCAACCAGACCCCGATGCCATAGACCGGACCGATCAGAAGTGAAAACCGAATGGCTTCCGCGGTGACGAGCCCGGCGAACGCATAGCTCGCGGCGGAAAAGAAATCGGAAGCGCCAAAAAATAGCAGGATGTTGGCGCGCGCAATCGCGGATGCGACCGGACGGCCGAGCCAATACCCAACGATCGGCGGCCCGCCGGTCTGGGCAAGACCGCTGCAGAAACCGGACAGCCCGCCGATGCCCACGGAAATCGCCGGATGATCCTTGCCGCGATAGCGCCAGCCGGAGATCAGCAACAGCAATAGCGCGAACACGAAGGCCGAAATGATCCAGCGCGTGGTCACCGGATCGAGGCGGCTGAGGAAATAGGTTCCTAACGGCACACCGATCAAAGCGCCTGACACCATGACCGCGGTCGCGCTGCGGTCCGCCTGCCTCCACGCATTCGGGATCAGCGGAACGGCGGCGACGAAATCGATCATGAGCAGAACAGCCGCAATCAGGCGTGGCGCGGCGAGGCTGCTTGCGAGCGGCATGAAGATCAGCGCGGAGCCAAACCCGGAAAATCCGCGCGCCGTGCCCGAGACCAAGGCGATCGCGCCGATCGCAATCGCGGTGTTGGTACTGACATCGCTCGGAATCAGGCCAAACCCGGGCGTCATGCCCGCAACGTGCCGCCGGTCTTCTTCGCCACCTCGGACACGATCTTTGCACCGACCGCATCGATCTCCTGATCGGTCATGGTTTTCTCGCGCGGCTGCATCGTCACGGCGATCGCGATCGATTTTTTACCGCTCTCGATACCCTTGCCTTCATAGACGTCGAACACGCCGACATCCGTGATCAGCTTCTTGTCGACGGCTTGCGCGGCGCGAACGATATCGCCGGCCCTGATGCTGCGATCGACGATGAACGCAAAGTCGCGCGACACCGGCTGGAAGGCTGAGAGTTCAAGCACCGGCTTGGCCCGTGTCGGCTTCTGCTTGGCCTCCGGAATGCGATCGAGGATCACCTCGAACGCGACCAGCGGACCCTCGGCGCCAAGCGTCTCCAGCGCGGCCGGATGCAGCTCGCCGAAATATCCGAGCACGTTTTGCGGACCGATCTGGATGGTCCCGGAGCGCCCGGGATGAAGCCAGTTCGGCCCACCCGGCACCACTTGCAAAGCCTGCACTGGCGCGCCGACGGCTGAGAGTACCGCGAACGCGTCGCCTTTGGCATCAAGCGCATCGACAGTCGCCGAGCCCGA
>JAICIT010000620.1 GCA_025960445.1 Bradyrhizobium sp.
CAAGCCTGCCTCGATGCCGGCCTGGTGTTCATCGGGCCTTCGCCAAAGGCCATCGCCGCCATGGGCAACAAGGCCCGCGCCAAGGAAATCATGCTGGCGGCGGGCGTGCCCTGCGTGCCCGGTTATCAGGGCAGCGATCAAACCGAGCCGACGATGCTTGCGGAAGCCAAGAGGATTGGCTTTCCCGTCATGATCAAGGCGGCAGCGGGCGGCGGTGGGCGCGGCATGCGGCTGGTGACGGACGCGGCGACGTTTGCCAGTTCGCTGCGATCCGCGCGCTCCGAAGCCCAGAGCGCGTTCGGCGATCCGACCATGATCCTTGAGCGGGCGATCATCGATCCTCGCCACATCGAAATTCAGGTGTTCGGAGATTGCTTCGGCCATGCGGTTCATCTTGGCGAGCGCGACTGTTCGGTGCAGCGCCGGCACCAAAAGTTGATCGAGGAAGCGCCGTCGCCGGCAGTATCGCCGGATCTGCGCGCGCGGATGGGCACGGTCGCGGTCGCCGCGGTCAAAGCGCTAGGCTATGAAGGCGCGGGAACGCTGGAGTTCCTGCTCGAGCCCGAAGGTGAATTCTATTTCATGGAAATGAACACGCGCCTGCAGGTCGAGCACCCCATCACCGAGGCGATCACCGGGCTCGATCTTGTCGAGCTGCAGTTGCGCGTCGCGCACGGCGAGCCGCTTAGGTTGCAGCAAGACGACATCCGGCTCTCCGGCCATGCCATCGAAGTGCGGCTGTGCGCCGAAGACGCCACACGTGATTTCATGCCGCAATCCGGAAAAATCGCACTGTGGCAGATTCCGGATGGAGTTCGGGTGGAGCACGCGCTCGAATCCGGTGCGGAGATTTCGCCATTTTACGATTCCATGATCGCCAAGATCATCGCCTTTGGTGCAACCCGAGAGCAGGCGAGAAGCAGGCTGATCTGCGGCCTAGAGCAGATCGCGGCGTTCGGCCTGACCACGAACCAGGCGTTCCTGATGTCGTGCCTGCGTCAACCTGCCTTTGCCAGCGGCGAAGCGACCACGGCTTTTGTCGAGAAGTACCGCGAGACGTTGCTGGAACCTCGCAAGCCGACGTCCTCGGAAGTCGCGCTCGCCGCGCTGTTGCTGTACGTCACCAATCCCCACGCGCCGCCATGGCGCGACGGACGAACGCTGGCCGCGACATTTCTGATGCCGGCGCGCATCGAAGTCGATGGCAACATCCATGATCTGGAAATCGTGCGGGAACGCGACGGCGGTTATGTCGCAAGTCTCGCAGGCACCGATCATCGATTCGAACTCGACGAACTCGGCCGCGATACCGTTCGCTTTCGCACCAATGGCCTAACCCAATCCGCAAAATTTTTTCGCGAGCGCGATCGGCTCTTCATCCTGCATCGTGGCGTCACGCTATCGGTTCACGACCTGACGTTAGCCGGGGCAGGCGTGGCAGCCGCGACGGGCAGCGACGGCAAAGTGCGCGCGGCGATGACCGGCCGCGTGGTGGCGATCTTGGTGAAGCCGGGCGAGATCGTTAGAGCCGGTCAGCCGGTGATGACGCTGGAAGCGATGAAAATGGAGCACGTGCACGCGGCGCCCATCGCGGGCACCGTTTCCGCGATCGACGTCAGCGAGGGCGAGCAGGTCACGATGGGCAAAATTGCGCTCGAGATCGAGGCGGCCGCTCGAACCGCATAGCGTGCTGCTGAGTTGCTGTTCTTTCGCTCGCAACGGCAGCACCAGAGCGTTTTCCAGCGAAAAAACGCGTCAGGAGAGTAAGTCTACGCAGGGCGGCCCGTTCCTTCATTGAGGAAGCAGGCGACCTGATGCTGGCCGTCGATGGCGAGTAGCGGCGGCCTTTCGATCTTGCATCGCTCCATCACATATTTGCAGCGCGTATGAAATGCGCATCCCGACGGCGGATTGATCGGGCTC
>JAICIT010000621.1 GCA_025960445.1 Bradyrhizobium sp.
CATAGCCGCCATGTCGTGGTCGTGGCCGCAGGCGAGATAAGCGTTCCGGCTCTCGATCCGATGGACCAGGCCATTTTCCATCAGGAAATCGAGTGCGCGATAGACGGTGATGGGCGCCGGGCGCGGCATCGATTTGGCGAGCTCGTCGATCACTTCGTAAGCGCCGAGCGGACGATGACTGGACAACAGCGCCTGCAGCACCTGACGGCGAACCGGCGTAAATTTCTGGGCGCGCATCTGGCAAACCCGCTCGGCATGCTCGATCGCGTCCGCGGCGCAGCGCCGATGGTCGTGATCGGGCGCGGGAAATGTGGGTTTAGTCAGGGTCATCAATCAGTGCGGCCGAAGCTGTCGGGTGGTGCGGTGAGTCTGCCCATCAATGCCGTTGGAATTGGTTGGGCATCCTTGTCTAGCATTTTACCGAACCGATCCCAAATGGCACGCTCGCGAATGTACCGAGCTGAGCCATGTGCTCGCGGCAGGTCAGCTTCCTCTTAATTTGCCGGTGCGGAATTCATAAGCTAGCTTATTATATCTCAAGCTTATGAGAGGACCTCCCGATGGCCCGCGGTTCCGTCGACATGAACTTTCTTTTCACCCTCGCCGAGTTGCAACGGCTGGTGCGCGCCTATGCAGATAAGCAGGCCGCGCGTTACGGAATAACGCGCGCCCAATGGGCGGTGCTGGCCAAGATCGAGCGCGCCGAGGGCCTCAAGCAATCCGAACTTGCGGAACAAATGGAGATGCAGCCCATCACGCTTACGCGACTGATCGACCGTCTCTGCGACAATGACTGGATTGAGCGCCGCGGCGATGAAACCGATCGCCGGGTGAATAGGCTTTATCTCCGCAAGGGCGCGCGGCCTCTGCTCGGCAAATTAAGCGGCCTACGCTCCGAACTGACCGCGACCGCACTTGAAGGCATCAATCCGGCGGACGCACACCGATTGCTGGCTCAACTGGAAGCCATCAAGGAAAACGTGCGCAACGCCATTCAGAACACGCCGGTGGAACCGGCAAGGAAGGAACCGCGATATGGCTGAACCGGTACTGAAATTTCAGCCCGAGCAGAAAGGTAATCCGCCGGAGGCACCGAGGAAAAAGGTCGCCGCGGAGCCGCGTCGCCGGTTCATGGCCGGCCTGCGACGGTACCGCCGCGTGCTGTTGCTGGTCGTGTTGCCGCTGGTCGCGGTGACTGCGGGATTGGTGTTCTATCTCCAGGGCGGACGTTATGTGACGACCGATGACGCTTACGTGGGCGCGCAGAAAGTGCTGATCACGCCCGACATCTCCGGCAAGATCGTCAAAGTCGCGGTGAAGGAAGGCCAGACCGTATCCACTGGAGATGTCCTGTTCCAGATCGATCCGGTCCCGTTTCAGCTCGCCGTGTCGCAGGCGCGCGCGAAGCTGGATGATGCTAAAACCAGCCACGACAATTTCGTTGATAACGTCAAGCTCTACAATCAGACGATCGAACTCGTTAACGCCGGTGTCGCGCTCAAACAGCGCGACGTCGATCGCAAGACCGCGCTCGTGAAAAACAATTACGGCTCGCAGCTCGATCTCGATAACGCGGCCACGGCGCTAGTGACCGCGCAAGCCCAGCTTCAACTTGTGAAGCAGCAAAAATCAGCGGCGCTGAACCAGCTGCTCGGCAATCCCGAGCTGCCGCTTGACCAGTTTCCGGCTTATGTCCAGGCCAAGGCCGCGCTTGACGACGCGGAGCGAAACCTCGCGCTGGCGACCGTTCGCGCGCCGATGGACGGCGTTGCGACCCAGGTCGATCAGATCCAGCTCGGGCGCTTCATCGCCGCGGGTACGCCGGTGTTCAGCATCATCGACATTTCAAATCCGTGGGTCGATGCCAATCCCAAGGAATCCGACTTCACCTATGTTTCAGTCGGCCA
>JAICIT010000622.1 GCA_025960445.1 Bradyrhizobium sp.
GGCGAGAGGTGAGATATGTGGCGACGGCTCGATGTCACGCTTTTTTCCCTCGCAAGATGTCGGCCACCTGCGGAATGTCCTTGTCACCGCGGCCGGACAGATTGACGACCATCAGATGATCCTTCGGCCGTTTCGGCGCCAGCTCCATGACCTTGGCGATGGCGTGCGCCGGCTCCAAAGCCGGAATGATACCTTCCAACCGCGACAGCAACTGAAACGCGGCCAACGCCTCGTCATCGGTCGCGGAGAGATATGTCACCCGGCCGGTTTCATGTAGCCAGGAATGCTCCGGACCAATGCCGGGATAATCCAGCCCCGCCGAGATCGAATGCGCGTCCTGAATCTGACCGTCATCGTCCATCAGAAGATAGGTCCGATTGCCGTGGAGCACGCCGGGCCGACCCCCGGCAATGGACGCGGCATGCAGTTGCGTCAGCCCGTGTCCGGCGGCCTCGACGCCAAAGATTTCAACGCCGGGATCATCAAGGAACGGATGAAACAATCCCATCGCATTGGACCCGCCGCCGATGCAGGCGATCAACGAATCCGGAAGGCGGCCTTCTTGTTCCTGCATCTGCGCGCGCGTCTCGGTCCCGATCACCGACTGAAAGTCGCGCACCATCATCGGATAGGGATGCGGGCCGGCCACCGTGCCGATGCAGTAAAACGTGTTGTGCACATTGGTGACCCAATCGCGCAGCGCTTCGTTCATGGCGTCCTTGAGGGTGCGCGTGCCCGACTGCACCGGGATCACTTTGGCACCTAGCATTTCCATGCGGACGACATTCGGCTGCTGCCGCTCCACGTCGACCGCCCCCATGTACACGAAGCATTCAAGTCCGAAGCGCGCGCAGAGTGTAGCCGTTGCGACGCCATGCTGGCCGGCGCCGGTCTCGGCGATAATGCGCCTCTTCCCCATGCGCCGCGCCACCATGATCTGCCCGAGCACGTTGTTGACCTTGTGCGAACCGGTGTGGTTCAGCTCCTCGCGCTTGAAATAGATTTTGGCGCCGCCCAGATGCCCGGTCAGGCGCTCGGCGAAATACAACGGCGAAGGCCGGCCGACATAGTGCTCGAGATAGCCGTTCATTTCCGCCTGGAATTTCGGATCTTCCTTGGCCTCGGCGTAAGCCTTCTCCAGGTCGAGGATCAACGGCATCAGGGTTTCCGCGACAAAACGGCCGCCGAAGCTGCCGAAATGGCCGCGTGCATCGGGACCGCTGCGGAATGAATTGGGTAGTGCTGAACTCATCGAACCAGTAGCTCTTTTGTTGCACGGGCCGCGCGAATAAAGGCGCGGATCATCTCGGGATCCTTGATGCCGGGCGAGCGCTCCACACCTGACGAAACATCGACCCCGCCGGTGCGCGTGATGCGAATGGCCTCCGCGATATTTCGCGCATCGAGACCGCCTGAGAGCATGAACGGCTGCTTCAGCTCAACTTGTTCCAGCAAACGCCAGTCGAACGCCGCGCCGAGACCGCCGGGCCGGGTGGCTTCGGCAGGTGCGCGGGCGTCGAAAAGGATACGGTCGGCCACGTCAGCGTAACCCGGCAATGCACCGAGATCGGCCGCGGTCTCGATCGCGATCACTTTCATCACCTGCAATCCAAATTTTTGCTTGATGTCGCGCACCCGCGTCACCGTTTCCTTGCCGTGCAGTTGTAGAATGTCTGGCCGCAGCGCCTCGACAATATTGCCGAGCATCGCATCGTCAGCATCGACCGTAAGCGCGACCTTTGCCGCGCGGCCTTGTACCTGGTTACCAAGGTCGCCCGCCGCCACAAGGCTCAGGTGCCGGGGCGAGGGCGGGAAGAACACGAAGCCAACCATGTCGGCGCCGGCATCCAGCGCTGCAGCGAGCGTCTCACGCGTGGACAGGCCACAAATTTTCACAATCA
>JAICIT010000623.1 GCA_025960445.1 Bradyrhizobium sp.
CGAAAACATCCGTGAATCGACCCGCTCGACCGATTTCATGGCGCCGAGTTCGCGTCAGGAGGCCCGATTGCGCGCGGCGGTGCTGTCGCTCGCCAAGGAAACCGAATTCGGCAAGCGCATGATCAACGGCGGACGGCTCTCAGTTCCCTCGGTCTATCGATCGCCGCTCTCGACCAGCGATTGCGAGGTGTGGGATGCCGGCCCGCATCCGGGCGCTTCGATGCCGGACGCGCCGGTAGCTGGCGATGGTGTTGCGTTCCTGACCGAAGCTTTCATCAAGGCTGGAACACGCTTCACCTTGCTGGAGTTTTGCAATGGTGCTGACTTGGGTGCGCCTGAAGGGCTTGGCCTCATTCGTATTGGTGGCGACGATGGCCTGTCCGACACGGCGGGGCTTGCCGCGGCACGGTATGGCGCCACGCCTGGCGCGGCATATCTGTTACGCCCCGATGGCTACGTAGCCGCGCGCTTCCGGCACCCGACACGATCAGCGCTCGAGGCCGCGCTGTCACGGGCAGGTGCCAACTGAGAGTTGATGATGCCCCTATCGACCAGTTCGAACTTCGCCAAGCCGGATGATGCGTTTCGCGCCATCGTCGAGGCGCATCGTGGATTGAGCGACGAGCAAAGCGCCGACCTGGATGCGGCGCTGGTGCTGATTCTTGCCAATCACATTGGCGATCTCGATGTGCTGTGCCAAGCGCTGGCGCTCGCCAAGCGCCGGATCTCCGATGCCGGCCAGCAGCAGCAACAACAACAATGAACGCAAGGGAACGGGATTGATGGCCAAGGGTTTCGCATCGACGACTGACCTCGCGGAGAAGCAAATTACGTTCTCCGAGATCGGCACCGATCTCTATGCGTTCACTGCGGAGGGCGATCCCAATTCCGCTGTCATCGTCGGCGAGGATGGCTGCATGGTATTCGACGCGCAGGCCACGCCGGCCATGGCGAGCAAGGTGATCGAGCGCGTGCGCCGCGTAACCGACAAGCCGATCAAATATGTGGTGCTATCGCACTATCACGCGGTGCGGGTGCTCGGCGCCTCCGCCTACAAAGCCGAAGGGATCGTCGCTTCGCAGGAAACCTATCGCCTGATCAATGAGCGCGGCCAGCAGGATTGGGATTCAGAGTACGGCCGCTTTCCCCGCCTGTTTGAGGATGCCGAGAGCATTCCGGGCCTCACCTGGCCGACACTGACGTTCGAAGGCGAGATGTCGATTTATTTGGGAAGACGCGAGGTGCGACTGATGCAACTGGGCGCCGGGCATACTTCCGGGGATATCGTCGCATGGGTGCCGGATGCCGAGGTGATGTTTTCCGGCGACCTGATCGAGTACCATTCGGCCTGCTACTGCGGCGATGCGCATTTGCGCGAATGGCCGGCGACGCTGAACGAAATTCGCGCCTTCAATCCCAAGGCGATCGCGCCGGGACGGGGCGATGCCCTCAAGGGTCTCTCGACCGGGCGCGAGGCCATCGCAATGACCCGAGATTTCGTGACTACGCTTTACGGCGCGGCGGAAACTTCGGTCGCCAAGGGCCGTGATCTCAAGCAGACGATGGCGGCGGCGCGCGAGGCGATGGATCCGAAATTTTCAAGGTTTGCAATTTACGAGCACTGCCTGCCCTTCAACGTCTCGCGCGCTTTCGATGAAGCATCGGGAATTGACGACCCGGTGATCTGGACCGCCGAACGTGATCAGGAGATGTGGGCTGCCCTGCAAGGAGGATGACCATGAATATCAACGCCTCACCTGATGTGATCAGCCGCAGCAACGTCAATATCACCCCGGGTTACATGTCCGGGTTCGGCAACAGCTTCGAGACCGAAGCGCTACCCGGCGCCTTGCCAATCGGGCGCAATTCGCCGCAGCGCTGCGCGTATGGAC
>JAICIT010000624.1 GCA_025960445.1 Bradyrhizobium sp.
GCTGTGGTGCCCGAGGTGGTGCAGAGGATTGCGACATCATCGCCCTTGGTGGCGTCGACCAGCGTGTCGTAAAGCCCGGGCTCGCGGACGGCGCGGTCGCGTCCCATCGCAGCGAGCTTGTCGGCTTCCATCAGTCGCGGATCGTCGTATTTCCGCATGCCCCGCGGATCGGAATAGACGATGTGCTTGAGATTCGGCACTCGGTCGGCGAGCGTCAAAAGCTTGTCGACCTGCTCTTCGTCCTCGGCGAATACCAGCCTGGCCTCGCCATAGCTGAGGAGATAGGCGGCTTCCTCGTCCAGCACGTCGCGATAAAGCCCAAGGCTCATCCCGCCAATGGCGTGGGTGGCGATTTCCGCCGAGACCCAGTCTGGCCGGTTGTCGCCGATGATGCCGATGACGTCGCCGCGGCCGAGGCCAAGCTCGACCATGCCAAGCGCGAAGTCTCGCACGCGCGCCTGATAGTCGTTCCAGCTAAAACGTTTCCACAGCCCGAAATCCTTTTCGCGGAGCGCGATCTCCTCGCCGTGCTCGGCCGCATTGAGGCGCAACAGCTTCGGGTAGGTATCGGCCTGTGCGACGCGGCCGGCGTAGTCGATCATGCTGCCGTCTCCGTACTTGCCGGAGTTTCGTCGGGATCGACCAGAACCTCGTCTTCCTCGCCGAGATAGGCGCGCTTGACGTGAGGATCGGCGAGAACCGCGGCCGGATCGCCTTCGGCGATCTTGCGGCCAAAATCCAGCACCATGACCCGATGGGAAATATCCATCACCACGCCCATGTCGTGCTCGATCATCATCACGGTCATGCCGAACTCTTCATTGAGGTCGACAATGTAGCGCGCCATGTCCTCCTTTTCCTCGAAATTCATTCCGGCCATGGGTTCGTCGAGCAGGATCAGTTGCGGCTCCAGCGCCATAGCGCGCGCGAGTTCGACGCGCTTGCGCAGCCCGTAAGGAAGGGTGCCGGCGGTGGCCTTGCGCACCGACTGCAGGTCGAGGAAATCGATGATCTCCTCGACCTTGTGGCGATGCTCGAGCTCTTCGCGCCGCGCGCCGGTCAGCCAGTACAGCGACCCCGTGATGAAGTTGTTCTTCAACAGGTGATGCCGCCCGACCATGATGTTGTCGAGCACGCTCATATGCTGGAATAGCGCCAGGTTCTGGAAGGTGCGGCCTATGCCGAGTGAGGGCCGCGCGTTGGGATTGAGCGCGGTGATATCGCGCCCCCGATAGAGCAGTTGGCCTTCTGTCGGCCGGTAGCGGCCAGAGATGCAGTTGATGATCGAGGTTTTACCGGCGCCGTTGGGACCGATTATCGAAAACAGCTCGCCATCGCTCACGCCGAAACTGACGTCCGCGAGCGCACGCACGCCGCCAAAGCGCAATGACACTCCGCGCACTTCCAACGCGTGTTCCACGGATCCTCCGTCTACGCCTTTTTCGGCGCCCTCAGGATGGCCATCAGCGAGATCAAACCGGTTATTCGGAGCCGGTCAACCCGTTCGTCGGGCAGACTACCACGTCGCCAGCTTCGGTGGTCAGGCGGCGGCCGTGCCAACTCTGGACTTTGGTCTTACACCTCGAGCCATTCCTTGCGGACGGATTCGTTGGCGTTGAGTTCGGCTGGCGTGCCCTCGAATACGATCCGGCCGTGGCCCATCACGTAGACCCGGTGCGATATTCGCATTGCGATCGAGAGTTTTTGCTCGACCAGCAGGATGGCCACACCGCGCCGGGCGATTTCGGCGATGAGGTCGCCGACCTGATGGACGATCAGCGGCGCAAGCCCCTCCGTAGGCTCGTCGATCATGATCAATTCCGGGTCGCCCATCAGGGTGCGGCAAATGGTCAGCATCTGCTTTTCGCCGCCAGA
>JAICIT010000625.1 GCA_025960445.1 Bradyrhizobium sp.
GCGCCGAGTGGCTCGGCCTTGCAATTCTTGAAGGTGACTTCGGCCTGCCCGCGCGATGGATCGACATTGGTCAGCGGCTTGGCTTCGACGCCATCGGCCTTCATGTCCACCAAAAACAACGATATGTCGGTCTCGCGCCCGGACGAGCCGGTGCGAGCGGCGACAACCGCAAATTCGGCAATGGCGCCATCGGGCACCGGCTTCTTCACGCCGTTGAGACTGCCTCCCGACCCGGACAGCTTGATTGCTTGCGGCGACGGATTGCCCTTGCCTTCAAATAGCGCAAGCGTGCCGATCGCATCGCCTGACGCAATCAGCGGAAGCCATTTTTGTTTTTGCGCATCGCTGCCGGCGAGCAGGATCGCTTCGGCCGCGAGATAGACCGTGGACGAGAATGGCACGGGCGCCAGCGCGCGTCCCATTTCTTCCGCGACGACGCAGAGTTCGAGATGACCAGCACCGGCGCCCCCGAATTGCTCCGGAATGGCCACGCCGAGAAAGCCCATCTCGGCGAGTCCCTTCCACAATTCGCGATCATAAGCCTGCTTCCCATCCACGACGGCGCGCACGACTTTTGGCGAGCACTTTTCCGCGAGGAATTTACGAGCCTCATCGCGGAGCTGTTTCTGTTCGTCGGAAAAATCGAAATTCATGCTGGTGCACCTTTATGGCTGTCGTTTCGGGCTGCGTCGAAACATCCCGCGATCAATTCAAAACACTCACATCCTCGCCGGGCTCATCGGCATAGAGCCGTTCCACCAACGCCGCACGGCGCTCCAGGCCGGCGCGTTGGTTGATGTAGCCCTTGTCGGTGAGCTCATTGCCGTCGATCGAGGCAGGGTCGGTCATCAGCATCGCGCGCCCGATCCGCAAGCTGCTGGCACCTGCGCCCGAGTTGTTATGCGCCTCCAGCCCGCGTCTCAAGCAGGCCAGCACCTCGGGATGCCTGACGACGTCTTGATAGCTCGCATCAGACTTGCCGACGATCTGCCGGCAGGCGTGAAGATTGGGCCACGCCAGAAGTCCGATGAAGGGGCGATCCTGTCCCGCAACCAGTGCATCCTGCACCACCGGCGTTGCGGCGGCGATGGCATCGGTGCGCAAGGAGCCGACATGGACAAAGGTGCCGGTCGTCAGCTTGAAATCCTCGACCACGCGGCCGGCAAAGATGATGCCCTGCACGGGGTCTTCGGGATCGACGAACACGCCGGCATCGCCGATGCAGTAAAAGCCTTCGTCATCAAAGGCAGCCCTGGTGAGGTCGGGCTGGCCGAAATAACCCGGCGTCACATTGACGCCGCGCAGGCGCAACTCGTATTTTGATCCGACCGGCACCATCTTCAGCTCGACGCCAGGAAACGGCAACCCGATCAATCCAACCCGCTCGGTATCCCAATAAGTCCCGGTCGCGGTCGGCGCGGTCTCGGTCGAGCCCCACCCAGTGTAGAACACGATGCGCTCGCCGGTGGCGCGCACCGCCAGCGCCTGCATCCGGTCATAAAGATCGTCAGGCAGGCGCGCGCCGCCATAGGCCATCAGGCCCAAATTCTTGAAGAAACTCCGACAGAGCGCGTCGTCCTTTTCCATTGCGGCGGCGAGCGCGGCATAACCCGCGGGCACGTTGGCGTAGTAGGTCGGCGATATCTCGCGCAGGTTACGCAGCGTCTCCTCGATCATGCCCGGCATCGGACGACCATCATCGATATAAAGAGTACCGCCCTCGGTCAGTACGGGGTTGAACAGCGCATTGCCGCCCATCGTATGATTCCACGGCATCCAGTCCAGGTAAGTAGCTTGCGGCGCATTGGGATCGCGCGGCCGCACCTGCATCATCATCGCAGCATTGGCGCACATCA
>JAICIT010000626.1 GCA_025960445.1 Bradyrhizobium sp.
AGCGCGGCGGACAGGTCTGAGGATCGGCTGACGCGCACGGCGTCGCAACCGAGACCTTCCGCAATCTTTACAAAATCGATATTCGGCAGATCGAGTCCGGGCACATTGCGCACCTGCATCACCTGGCTGAATGAGCGCATTGCACCGTAGCCGGCGTTGTTGATCACAATCACGGTCAGCGGCAGCTTGCGTTGCGCCGCAGTCCACAGCGCCTGAATCGAATACATGGCGGAGCCGTCGCCGATCAGGCACACGGTGCGGATGTTGGGCCTGCCGAGGGCGATTCCGACCGAGGCGGGAAGGCCGTATCCGAGGCCGCCGCTAGCCATCGTGTAGAAGCTGTCCTGGCCGCGCATTGGCATGAATTTTTGCATTGTCGGCCGGTGCGATGGGGCTTCCTCGACCAGCGCAGCATCGGCAGGCATGGCCGATGCCAGCGCGTCCAGCAGGAATTCGGCCGGAATCGGATCGGCGGCCGTCGGCGCGGGTGGCGTTTTTCGGATTGCCGGCACGTCCCGCCTGGCTTCACTGGGCAGCAGCTCCAGCAGCATGCGCAACGCGGGCTTCATGGTCGCGACGATGCTGGCGCCGCGCGGCATCAGCGCGGCCGCGTCCGGATCGTCGGTGATCTGAAAGATCGCGGTCGCGCCATCGAAGATCGGTGCGTCGCCTTCGACGTGGTAGGTGAACGCCGGCGCGCCGATCACCACCACGAGATCATGAGGATGGAGCGCGTCCGAAAGCTGCGCCGGCGAAGCATGCAGGAAACCAGCGAACAGCGGATGACGCTCGGGGAAACTGCAGCGTGACGAAAACGGGCTGACCCAGACCGCGGCTCGCGCCTTTTCCGCAACCTGCACCATCAGATCGACGGCTTGCGCGCGATCGACACCGGGACCGACCACAAGGGCAGGCTGCTTGCTTGCGCCGAGCGCCGCGGCGAGCACCTTCATCGCGTCATTATCCGGTCCAAGCTCGCGGCTGACGTGGCGCGGCTCTATCATCCGCGTTTGGCGCATCCAGTCGTCGATCGGCACGGACACGAATGTTGGTCCGCAAGGCGGTTGCATCGCGACGTAATAAGCGCGCGCGATCGCCGCCGGGACATCTTCGGCCCGCGCCGGCTCGACCGAAAACTTCACATAAGGACGCGGAAATTCCGAGGCCCGCTCGGCGTAAAGAAATGGCTGGAGCGGCAGGATGCTGCGCGCCTGCTGGCCGGCGGTAATCACCAGCGGCGTCTGGTTGCGGTGCGCGGTGTAAACGTTGCCGAGCGCGCTGCCGAGACCGGCGGCGGAATGCAGATTGACGAAGCCGGCGTTGCGCGTGGCCTGCGCGTAACCATCGGCCATCCCGAGAACGGAGGCTTCCTGCAGGCCGAGAACGTACTCGATGTCATCGGGCCAGTCGCTGAGAAACGGCAGTTCCGTTGATCCAGGGTTGCCGAACACTTTGCGAATGCCGAAGCCGCGCAAGAGTTCGAGCGTCGCCTGCTTGACGCTGACGGGCTTTGTACTTGCTTTCGATCCTTCACGCGCCAAGGCGAGTTACTCCCCGTAGCGAATCTCGATTGAGCAAGCGCAGACTCACCACGTCGCGGTGCCCTTCATGGTCGGCTGACCCGCCGAGTTCGCGGTCCACATCTCCATGCCGGCGCCGGCTTCATTGGCGTTGACGCTGAACTCGCTTCCTTCAAACAGCGGCTGCACCCCACGATAAACAAACTTTTTAGGCGCGGTCCCGCCGTGGAGCTTGGCCGCGAATTCCACCAGGAATGCCGCCTGCATTGGTCCGTGGAAGATCAAGCCAGGATAGCCCTCAACCTTGGTGACATAGTCGCGGTCGTAGTG
>JAICIT010000627.1 GCA_025960445.1 Bradyrhizobium sp.
AGGCGAAGCCGCATTGCGGAGAAACCGCGAGCTGCTCCAGCGGCGCGTATTTCGAAGCCTCCATCAGCCGCCCCTTGATATGCTCCTTGTTCTCGAGTTCCCCGCTTTTGGAGGTAATGACGCCCACCACCACCATCTTCTCGCCCTTTGGCAAGTAACGCAGCGGCTCGAAGCCGCCGGCGCGCTCGGAATCATATTCGAGAAAATAGCCGTCGTAGTTGGTACCGGCGAGCAAGGTCTGGGCGACCGGCTCGTAACCGCCTGACGAAATCCAGGTGGAGCGGAAATTGCCGCGACAGACATGCGTGGTGATGGTCATATCCGCCGGCCGTTCGGCGATCGCATAATTGATGATGCGCGCGTAAATTTCCTGCAGCCCCTCCGGATCGTCGCCGCGCTCGCGCGCCTTCTTCAATTCATCCTGCGAGCAGAGATAGGCCCAGACCGTGTCGTCGAACTGCAGGTACCGGCAACCCGCGTCATAAAACGCCTTCACCGCCTTGCGATAGGTCTTCGCGAGATCCTCGAAGAAGGCGCCGAGATCCGGATAAACCTCCTTTGAGATCGACTTGCGGCCGCCGCGGAAATGCAGCACGGCCGGCGACGGGATCGTCATCTTCGGCATCACATGCGCGGTCTCGCACTGCTTTTTCAGAAACCTGAAATGATCGAGCATCGGATGGGCATCGGGAAAATCGAGCTTGCCGATCACCCGCACCGCATCATGCCGGGTCTCAACGCCGGCGAACTGGATTCCGGTCTCGGGATGAAACAGTTCGCAACCGGTGAGCTTGGCAAGAAAATCAAAGTGCCACCAGGAGCGGCGGAATTCACCGTCGGTCGCGAGCTTCAACCCGATCGAGGCCTGCTTGTGAACGACTTTCTCGATTTCCATGTCTTCGGCCTTGCGCAGCGCGTCGACGGAAATCTCGCCCTTCTCCAGTTTGGCGCGGGCTTCCTTGATGCGCGGCGGCCGCAGCAGGCTGCCGACTTCGTCGGCGCGGAACGGGCCTTTGGTTCTTTGCATGGTCTTCACTCCCGGACAAACACAACGCTCTAGTGTCCCCCAGCCCCCGAAACGCCGAGAAAGCGTTCGAGCACCGCGGGATCGGCTTTCAGCGCGGCACTCGTCGCATGATGGACGATCGCGCCGCGCTCCAATATCACGGCGCGGTCGGCCAGCCCTAGAATCTTTTGGGCATTCTGCTCGACGATGATTGAGCAGATTCCCCCGGCGCGGGTGATGATGCCGAGTGCCCGAAGCAGCTCCTCGACGATGATGGGAGCCAGCCCCTCGGTCGGCTCGTCGAGCAGCAACACCTGCGGATTGAGCGTCAGCGCGCGCCCGATCGCCAGCATTTGCTGTTCGCCCCCGGAGAGCTGGTTGCCGAAATTATTGCGACGCTCTTTCAGCCGTGGAAACATCTCATAGACCCTTGCAACGGTCCACGGTCCCGGCTGCGCGACCGCGGTCATGTTCTCCTCGACCGTCAACGAACGGAAAATATTGCGCTCCTGCGGGACCCATCCGATGCCTGCGCGCGCGCGCTGATCCGGCCGCATGGCGCTGATGTCCCGCCCGCCAAGCGAAATGCTGCCGCCAAATCGGCGTGTGATCCCGACAATCGAATTGATCAGCGTGGTTTTGCCGGTTCCGTTGCGGCCTAACAGCGCCAGAACCTGGCTGTCGGCAAGGCGCAACGACATGTGAGGCAGCACCACGGCTTCTCCATATCCGGCCCGCAGACCTTCAATGCACAGCAGTTCAGACATCGGCCGCCTCGCCGAGGTAAACCGCCTTTACCCTGGCGTCGCGCGCCACCTCGTCCGGCGGACCTTCGAC
>JAICIT010000628.1 GCA_025960445.1 Bradyrhizobium sp.
CGAGAGGATGCCGTCAGTGCGTCGATGGCAGGTGTCAACGTCGTGCGGATGCGCGTGATCGCGTGGCTGGCTTCAGCGCTTGTCGCAGGGCTCGCCGGCGGCGTCTATGCCTGGTATGTTTCGGTGTTTTATCCCGACAATGTCTTCAGCGGCGAATTCAGCATCTTCGCAATCGTATTCGCGTTGTTCGGCGGCGTCGCCACGATCTCCGGGCCAATTGTCGGGGTCATCATCCTGTACGGCATTTACAATCTGATCGGATTCACCACGCCACAATATTTCCAGCTGATCTACGGGCTCTTGATCCTGGGGCTGGTGCTGTTCCTTCCGGCGGGACTGGTCTCGCTGGCAACCCGCAGGGGCTGGAATGTCCCGTGATAGCGCGCCCATTCTCAGCGTTGGCAACCTCGTCAAACGCTTCGGCGGATTTCACGCGCTGGACGGCTTGAGCTTTCATGTCGCCTCCGGCGAGATTCTTGGATTGGTCGGTCCAAATGGCTCAGGCAAGACCACCGCAATCAATGTGATCTCCGGCCTCTATGCCCCTGATGGCGGCGACGTGGTGCTGGATGGCATTTCGATTGGCGGGGTCGCCTCGCACCGGCTTGTGCATCGTGGCATCAACCGTACGTTCCAAATTCCAAAGCCGTTTCTCTCGCTTACCGTGCGCGAGAACATCGAGGTCGCGTTGGCTTATGGCCGCGCGGCGGTGGCGCCCCCGACCATGGCTGCGCTATTGAGTGAGTACCGGCTCGCAGACGTTGCCGACCGGCCTGCGGCCGATCTGAACAATGCGCAACAGAAGATGCTCGATCTGGTCCGCGCGCTGGCAACGCGTCCACGGCTTTTGCTGCTGGATGAACTCGCCGCCGGTCTCAACCCGGCGGAACTCGACTGGATTGCCGAACGTATCAAGGCGCTGGCCCAATCAGGTATCGCGATCATCGTCATCGAGCATTTGATGGGCTTCATCGAGCACATCACGGATCGCGTGATCGTCATGAATGCGGGCAAAGACATTTTCGAGGGCACGCTCGCCGTCGCGGTGCAGGTGCCGCAGGTGATCGAAGTCTTTCTCGGAGGCGAGCATGCCGCCTGAAGCCGCGCCGCTGTTGAAGGCTGCTGGAATCGATGCCGGCTACGGAACGATGCAAGTGCTGTGGGGCGTCGATCTTGACGTCCGTCCCGGGGAAACGGTTTTGCTGCTCGGCGCCAACGGGGCGGGCAAGACGACCTTCCTCAAATCGCTGGTCGGACTGATCGAGGCGCGGCACGGCCGCATCGACCTCGCCGGCCGGGAAGTGACTCGGCTGCGGTCCAGTGACCGAATGCGACTTGGGATGACCTACATGTCCGAGCTCGCGGTATTTCCGGATTTATCGATCGAGGAGAACATTCGGGTTGGCGCGCAGGCGCTTGGTCACGCCGACTCCGATGCCCGACTCGAGGAGCTGTATGGCCTTTTCCCCGCGTTGCGGGAAAAACGTCGCGCGCCGGCGTCCAGCCTGTCCGGTGGCCAGCGCAAGATGCTTGGGATTGCGAAGGCGCTCGCCGCCGAACCGCGGCTGCTGGTGATGGATGAACCTTCCGCCGGATTGTCGCCGTTGTTTGTGAAAGAGGTCATTCGCATACTCAGCGACCTGCGCGGGCGAGGCCTTGCACTGTTGATCGCCGAGCAGAATATCGGTTTCCTTGAGGTCGCAACCCGCGTTTTCGTACTCGAAGGCGGGCGTATCCGCTTTTCCGGTACGGTTGCCGAAATGACAGACAATGAAGCCTTGCGGCGCGCCTATTTCGGGCTGAAGTGATGCGGACGATCAGAATAGGATCAGGCG
>JAICIT010000629.1 GCA_025960445.1 Bradyrhizobium sp.
ATGGAAGCTCCGTTGATGCATCTTGCTCTGGTGGGTACGCCCAACAGCGGCAAGACCGCGCTGTTCAACGCCCTCACCGGCAGCCGCCAAAAGGTTGCGAACTATCCTGGCGTGACGGTGGAGCGCAAGGAAGGATCGTTCGTCACGCCCACCGGTCGCCAGGTGTCCATCGTCGATTTGCCCGGCACCTATTCGTTGCGCGGCCGCAGCCCGGATGAAGAGATCACCCGCGACATGGTGCTCGGCCGCAGCCCCGGCGAGGTGGTGCCCGATTTGGTGCTGTGCGTCGCCGATTCCACCAACCTTCGCCTGACCATCCGTCTTTTGCTGGAGCTAAAGAGCACCGGCCGTCCGCTGATGCTGGTGCTCAACATGTTCGATATCGCCACGCGTCGTGGCGTCAGCGTCGACGTAGCGCGGCTGTCGGAAGCACTTGGCGTACCGGTCGTGACATCCATCGCGGTGCGCAAGGGCGGCACCGCTGAATTATTGCGTCGTACCGACGAAATCGCAGGCCAGATGCAAACGCCGCCGGCGGAGAATCTCTGGCATCCGCTTACGGTAGCGCAGTTGCGGGCTACGCAACGCGTGGCTGACGGCATCATCGCCGACACGGTCAGCCTGCCGGCGCGGCCGGATTCATGGACTGCGCGGATCGACGCTGTCGTCCTGCACCCGGTTGCGGGGCTCGCGATCCTGGCGCTGATCTTGTTTGTGATGTTTCAGGCGGTGTTCGCGTGGGCGCAGCCGGCGATGGAGTTGCTTTCATCGGCATTTGGCGCGCTTGGCCAGCTCGTGCACGAAACCTTGCCGGTCGGGATACTTCAAAGTTTTCTGCAGAATGGTGTCATTTCCGGCGTCGGCAGCGTCATCGTGTTCCTGCCGCAAATCATCATTATCTTCCTGTTCATCCTGCTGCTGGAAGATTTCGGCTACATGGCGCGCGCGGCATTCCTGATGGACCGCATCATGGGCGGCGCCGGCCTGCACGGCCGCGCCTTTATCCCGCTGCTCTCCAGTTTCGCTTGCGCCATCCCCGGCATCATGGCGACCCGGGTGATCGACAATCGCCGTGACCGCCTGACTACCATCCTGATCGCGCCGCTGATGACCTGCTCGGCGCGCATTCCAGTCTACACGCTCATTATTTCCGCCTTCATTCCCGATGCGCAGGTTTGGGGCTGGGTCAATCTGCGCGGCCTGGTGATGTTCGGCCTTTATGCGGCGGGGATCACAAGCGCGCTCGGCATGTCATTCCTGATCAAGTTCTTCATGTGGCGAGACTACGCCCCCGCCCCGTTCATGCTCGAGCTGCCTGACTACAAGATGCCGCGGCTGAGAAGCATCGCGATCGGGGTCTACACGCGAGCAAAGATGTTCCTGCAACGCGCCGGCACCACCATCTTCTCCATGATGGTGTTGATCTGGTTTCTTGCGTCGTTTCCACCTCCGCCCGCCGGCGCCGCAGGACCAGCCATCGACTACAGCCTTGCCGCGATCATCGGCAGGTCGCTGGAGTGGCTTCTGGCTCCGCTCGGGTTCAATTGGCAGATTGCGGTCGCGCTGATTCCGGGCATGGCGGCGCGCGAGGTCGCGGTGGCCGCGCTCGGCACGGTGTACTCGATCGAGGGCGGCAAGGAAGCCGCCGATCAGATCGGCCACGTGCTCGCGACAAAATGGAGTTTGGCGACGGCGCTGTCGCTGCTGGCCTGGTACATCTTCGCTCCGCAATGCGCTTCAACGCTGGCTGTGATCCGCCGCGAGACCGGAAGCTGGAAATGGATGGCGATCACCTTTGGCTATATGTTAGCCCTCGCCTACGCCGCGAGTTTC
>JAICIT010000630.1 GCA_025960445.1 Bradyrhizobium sp.
AACTTGATCTTGCGGCCATTGATGCCGCCCTCAGCGTTGACCTTGTCGAAGTAAGCGGCTTCCGTCTTGCCGATCACGCCGTAGGAGGAGGCTGGCCCGCTATAGGGCATGATGTTGCCGATTTTGATCTCGCTATCGCTAGCACCCGGATCATATTTCTTTTGGGCATTGGCTGCGGAGGTGCTGATCGCAGCAGCCGCAAATGCCATCAGAACAACAAAGTTTCGGATACGTCCCGGCATCGCTCTCTCCCTGGCAGTTCTTTTGCTCAACTCTCGCAACTCGCGCATCGGCATGCAAGCATCAGCTTATTCCGCGCCGCGAAACAGGATTGTTGCTGGCCTCAACTATGATTGATGCTCGCCAGCAGCACTCATATGAAGGCGCCGAAGCCAGGCGCTCGCGTGATCAGGCCGCGCCGCCCTTAGGCCGGGACACGATCTCGATTAGTTTGGCTTCGTCCTCATCGGGCGCGTAGGCCTTGGCTCGCGCATAAGCCTCAACCGCCGCGCGTGCCATCAATGGTGCGCCCGACAACAAGCGCTCCGCGAGCGCCACAGCATAGGCAGCATCCTTGTGCCGCAGCGCCGCGGTGAAATTCGCGCCGGAGAAATCCCGCGCCGCCATGCGTCGGGAATGACGGATGACCTGCGGACTGGCCGCAACGCCGGTTCCGACTGCCTCCAGCACCAGCTTCATATCCAGCCCGGCCTGTTCGGCGATCGCGAGCCCTTCCGCGATGCCAGCAATCTGGATCGCGCCCATCAAATTGTTGATCAGCTTGTAAACGGTGCCGGCACCGACCGGGCCGAAGTGCCGGATGGTGCTGGCGAGCGGCGCTAAAAATGGACGTGCTTGTTCGAGGTCGGCCGGCTCGGCACCGATCAGCAGCGTCAACTTTCCGCTCGCGGCGGCATCCGGCAATCCCGTCACCGGAGAATCGATATAGATGAGGCCGCGTCCTCGAAGCTCGGCCGCGAGATCAAGCGCGTGATTGTATGAGACGGTCGAGCATTCGAGCGCGATCGTTCCGGCTTTGGCCGCTGAAGCCGCGCCATCCTTGCCGAGCCAGACCGCCCGCGAGGCCTCGTCGTCGGCCACCATGGTCACGATGGCATCGGTGCCATTGGCGGCCTCGGCGGGAGATGAAGCCCATCGTGCTCCCCGCGCGATCAGATCTTCCGCCTTCGCCTTGCTGCGATTCCACACGGCGACGTCGAAGCCCGCATCGAGGTAGCGGCCGGCCATGCCATGCCCCATGCGACCGAGGCCGATGAAGGCAAGTGTTGTCATGCGTCAGTCCACATCCTCAACGGCGCCAGGGGTGGTGCCGAATGCGCGCTGGGCCAATGTCGCCGCCATGAATTCGTCAAGGTCGCCGTCGAGCACGCCGGAGGTGTCCGAGGTCTGCACGCCAGTGCGGAGGTCTTTGACCATCTGATACGGCTGCAGCACATACGAGCGGATTTGATGACCCCAGCCGATATCGGTCTTGGCAGCCTGATCTGCGGCGGCCTGCTCCTCGCGCTTCTTCAATTCGATTTCATACAATCGCGCTCGTAACATATCCCAGGCCTGCGCTCGGTTCTTGTGCTGCGAACGTCCGGCCTGGCAGACCACTGCGACCCCTGTCGGAACGTGCGTCAGCCTTACCGCCGATTCAGTCTTGTTAACGTGCTGGCCGCCGGCGCCGCCCGAGCGCATGGTATCGGTCCGCACGTCGGATTCCTTGATGTCGATCTTGATGCTGTCGTCGACCACCGGAAAAACGGCGACGCTGGAGAAGGATGTGTGCCGGCGGGCGTTGGAATCGAACGGAGAAATCCG
>JAICIT010000631.1 GCA_025960445.1 Bradyrhizobium sp.
CTAAACCGAAGCGAATGTCAGGGGATGGCAGCCGTCTTTTCGGTGCCGCTCGTCAGCATGCCCGTGCAGATCAGCGCTTCCATGTGCCGGATGTATTGGCGGCAGACTTCGTCGGTGACCGGCCCGACGCCGCTGGCGCGCGACATCGCGTGCCGCCCGAAAAACAGATGATCGCAGGCCCCGATCAGGCTCGTATAGAACAGCACGGGATCGATATCGCGAAACTCGCCGGCCTTGATACCTTGCGCGAGCAGGCGCCGATGAAAGTCGAGCAAGGGCGCGACAAAGAATTTTGATACTTCGTCGGCGGCCTCCGCACTGCTTTCGTGCAGCAGATAGTGGATCAGCCGGTTCATGTAGGGAAACTGGTGATAGGCCCGGATAATCCCGGCTATGTGCAGCCTCAGTTTCGCCGTCGCTGTGATCGGCTGCGCCAGCAGGTACTCGATTTGCGTCATCTCCGTCGCGGCGTCGCGTGCCAACAGCGCGAGCAGCAGACCATCCTTGTTGCCGAAATGATATTTGACCAGCGCGGCATTGACGCCCGATTTCTGCGCGATGTCGCTCAGCGACACCTCGATCGACGAGCGCTCGATCATCAGTTCGCTCGCCGCGACCAGAAGTTTTTCGGCGGTGGTATTTTTCCCGCCCGGAAGTCGGGTCGATAGGCTGGCGTTTAACTGGGACGTCATGAGCTACCCAACTGAGGAATGCGCGGCGCACATAAGCCGATGCGGGGGCTGCGCTCAAGAGTTAATTGATTGATTGACTAAATCCTCGGAGGCCCCTTATATCCCGCCATCATCCAAACAGCAGCACCCACCATCAGGGAGTACAGTCATGGCCGAGGCATACATCGTCGCCGCCGCGCGCACCGCAGGGGGCCGCAAGGGAGGACGCCTCGCCGGCTGGCATCCGGCCGATCTCGCCGCTTCCGTGTTGAATGCATTGGTCGACCGATCGGGCGCCGCGCCCGACCAGATCGAAGACGTGATCATGGGCTGCGTGATGCAGACGGGCGAGCAGTCCAACAACGTCGCGCGCAACGCCATCATGGCTTCGAAATTGCCGGAGAGCGTGCCCGGCACTTCGATCGATCGCCAATGCGGATCGTCGCAGCAGGCGCTGCATTTCGCGGCACAAGCGGTGATGTCCGGAACCATGGATTGCGTGATTGCCGCGGGCGTCGAGTCGATGACACGTGTCCCGATGGGGCTGGCATCGCAACTGCCGGCCAAGAACGGCTTCGGCACCTACAAGAGCCCCAACATCGAGCAGCGCTATCCGAATATCGTGTTCAGCCAGTTCACCGGCGCGGAGATGATGGCGGAAAAGTATGGCCTGTCGAAGGATGAGCTCGACGAATACTCCTACAACAGCCACCAGCGCGCGATTGCGGCCACGCAGGCCGGCAAGTTCAAGGATGAAATCATCCCGCTGCAGATTACCCGCGCCGACGGTTCGACCGATACGCATCACATCGACGAGGGCATTCGCTTCGATGTCACCCTTGACGGAATCAAGGGCGTCAAGCTGATCGCTGAAAACGGCAAGCTGACCGCCGCCAGCGCCAGCCAGATCTGCGACGGCGCCTCCGGCGTGGTCGTGGTCAACGAAAAGGGGCTCAAGTCTCTCGGCGTCAAACCGATGGCGCGGATCCACCATATGACCATGATGGGCGGCGACCCCGTGATCATGCTCGACGCCCCCTTGCATGCGACCGAGCGCGCCCTCAAAAAGGCCGGCATGTCGATCGACGACGTAGACTTGTTCGAGGTCAACGAAGCCTTTGCCT
This sequence comes from Bradyrhizobium sp., assembly GCA_025960445.1. Classification (GTDB taxonomy): domain Bacteria; phylum Pseudomonadota; class Alphaproteobacteria; order Rhizobiales; family Xanthobacteraceae; genus Bradyrhizobium. The sequence continues at coordinate 1,796 of JAICIT010000631.1, forward strand.
CCGTA
>JAICIT010000632.1 GCA_025960445.1 Bradyrhizobium sp.
GCATTGGCGATGAGGGCGACGCCATAGCCACCCGCCGCATAGAACAGCCCCTGACCGAATGACACGTTGCCGGTGCGCGCCAGGATTACGATGCCGAGCGCAATCAGGGCGTTGGAAGCGGCGATGGTGGCAAGCGATAGCGTCCATGTCGGGAGTACCCGGCCGAACAGGGCGGCCGCTGCAACCAGCAAGATCATGAGGAGAAGGTGAGGGCGTTGCTTCATCAGATTCGCCGCGCCGTCTCTCGCTTGAACAGGCCTTCAGGACGAAACATCAGCACCGCCGCCATGATGAGGTAGATCATGAACAGCTCCGCTTGCGGCATCAGGTGCACCGAGGCTGCGCGTGCAAGTCCGACCAGTACCGCGCCGACGGCTGCGCCCTCGACGCTACCGAGGCCTCCGATCACCACGATGGCGAAGCTCAGTATAATGACATCCGAACTAAGACCAGGCTGCATCGAAATCTTGGGCGCGGTTAGTGCGCCGCCAAGGCTGGCCAGCAGCACGCCAAATCCGAAAGCCACGGCATAGACCCGGTTCACCCTCACTCCCATGCTGACGCTCATTTCCTGATTGTGGATGACGGCGAGCACGATCTTGCCGGTGATGGTTCGATTGAGGCCGAACCAGACCATCAATCCAATCGCCGCCGACAGCGGGATCAGCATCAGGTCGTAGCCGACATAATAGAGACCGGCGAATTCGACATTGCCGAACAGTTCGTAAGGTTGGGTCGCATAGATCGGATTGACGCCCCAGATCAGTTTTGTGGCGTCTTCCAGAATCAGAAACACCGCATAGGTCACCAGCAGCAGCACCACTTCATCGCGGCCATAAAACAGCTTTAAAAGGCCACGTTCGAGCAAAATGCCGACCGCCGATGCGATCAGCGCGACGGCTACCAGCATCGCGAGGAAGCCGAAGCTCGGCGGCAGGTTGTGCGCGGCAACCATGGTAACCGTGGTTGCCGCGATATAGGCGCCGAGGGCGTAGAAGCTGCCGTGGGCGATGTTGAGAATTTTCAGCACCCCGAAAACCAGCGTCAGTCCCAAGGCGACGACGAAAAGCCACGATGCCTGAATCAGCCCATCGAGGATGATCGTCAGAAAAAAGTTCATGGCGTTGGTTTCACGATGGTGATCGAGTAATGGGACTCAAGCGTTCCAATGCGTCCCGAATTCATTACTTCATGGAAGCCGGAATCAGCGGCGCGAGACTCGCTCACGCCGCTTCACCGTACGCTTCACAGGCGGGCGTCGTTTAATTGCATTTGGCGCCCTGCATGCCGCCCTTGATCCAATCCAGCGACTTCACGCCGGCCGGCGGATTGACGCATTCAGCCGGGAAGTACTGGATATCGACCAGATCGACCCGCCTTGCGTCCGGATTGTACTTGGTTCGGCTGAAGGCGATCGGCTGAATCGCCTGGTGCCCATCGGCGAGTTTCATCTGGATGAGGCCGCCGGGCGACTGCCATTCCAGACCGGTCATAGCCGCGATCAGTTCGTCGGTCGAAGGCTTCTTGCCTCCGTTCTTGGCCATGGCCTTTTCGACCGCGGTCTTTAGGCCAAGGATTGATTGCGAGATGCGGTAGGCAGCCTGGACCGGATAGATGCCGTTGGCGGCTTCATATCCCTTGAAGAACCAGTCGTTGATCGGCGATTTCTGCGACATCAGGCCGTAGGCGCCGCGCGCACCAATGATCGTGCCGTCCGGCATCTTGTCGCCGAGTGGTGGCAGGACGTGATCGGCGGCGCTGAGCACGAGCTGGCTGCGCTTCGGCA
>JAICIT010000633.1 GCA_025960445.1 Bradyrhizobium sp.
CCCTGTCGCTCGTCTGCCTCACCGCCTGCATCATTGTTGGATCCAGCAGTAATGGATTGGCGCAAACGCGGCAGCAAGCCACTCCGGTTCAGGCATCGCCTCCGGCCGGTCAAGCGCCGCCTTTGAAGCAGATGGCGCTCACCGACAAGCAGATCGAAGGCGTGCTCGCCGCGCAAAAGGATATCGACGCGATAGCCGAGAAAGTGCCGGACGATGCCAAGCCCGATCCCAAAGTTACGGCGGAGCTCGATGCCGTCGCCAGAAAGAACGGTTTTGCAAGTTACGAAGAATACAACGACGTCATCGACAACATCAGCCTGGTGCTCGCCGGCATCGACCCTGCCACCAAAAAATACGTCGGCTCCGAAGCCATCATCAAGGCGCAGATCACCCAGATCCAGTCGGATACCAGCATGCCGGCCAATGACAAAAAGCAGGCATTGGCCGATCTCAACGAGGCGCTGAAGGCGCCATCCCCGCCCATTGAGAACAAGGGAAATATCGACCTGGTCGTGAAGTATTACGACAAGCTCGCCGACGCCTTAGGCAACGATCAGCAGTAGCGCACCAAGGCTAAAGCGTTTTCAAGCGAGGTGGACGCCGGTTCGCGTGAAGAAAACGCGTGAGAGCAAGAAGCTAGAGCAGCACCGATCAGGCTCTAATTGAGTTGATTACGACCAACGCAGGGCATCGCTCATCGTTGCTGATTGCTCTCGCGCGGCGTGCAACAGAAGCGCCTATTTGGAGTCGCGGAAGGCTTCTTCCATCGCCCGGCGCGTCTTGATGGTCTCGTCATGCGGATCGATCTCGACGTCAGTCCACCGCACCAATGCGCCGTGAGCGATGTCGTTCTTCAGCTTAAGCTGATGCGCCAGGCCGATCGGTAGCGCGTCTTGCTTCAGGCTTGCGGCGGCCGGCATCAATTTGCCCCAGACGGTGTAGCCGCCCTCACCATCCAGTATCTCGCCGGCGCGTAACGCCCGCTTCGCCACCGAGCCGACATCGCCCCGAAACTGCAGCGCTTGCCCGGTGGGCTCGCGGCGCAGCGCCGCCGACAGGATGGAGATATTCAATTCCAGTCCGATCAGGTGGTAGGGCTTGTACATCGCCGCGTAGCGTCCGCTGCCGTCGGTCTTCAACCCATATTGCTTGAAGCAATCGGCGGCATAGTCGTTTGGCGCCTCCAGAACGACATACACGCCCCAGCGCAGGTCGCGAAATACCGGCCGGCCGTCCCGCTCCAGCGATGACACCACTTCCACCAGGCCCGCTTTTTCCAATACGCCGCCTTGGTCGCGCGGTCGCATCACATGCGGCAGATCATCGACGCCGCACGGTGGAAACGATAATCCGCTGGTTGGCACCTCCAATCCGGTGGCGTTGGCGATCGCCGCCATTTCGATGGCCGACTTGGTGCCGTCAAGAAACGAGTTGAACATCTGCGGGTTCATTCCCGCCGACTGCGCCTCATCCGCGGTCAGCCCGTAATGGCTCCACACGTCTTTCGGCGTGACGTCATGATAAGTGGGCAGGTATTTTGTACCTTTCCCGGCGGCGACGACGCGAAAGCCGGTGGCCCGCGCCCAGTCCACCATTTCCGCGGTCAGCGCCGGCTGGTCGCCATAGGCCAGCGAATAGACGACGCCCGCACGCTGCGCTTCCTTTGCCAGCAGCGGCCCTGCCAACACGTCGGCCTCGACATTGACCATGACGATGTGCTTGCCGGCCGCAATCGCTGCCCGTGCATGCCTGATGCCGGCCGCAGGATTCCCA
>JAICIT010000634.1 GCA_025960445.1 Bradyrhizobium sp.
CAGATAGGTCTGATGCACGTCCGCGTGATGCAAATCCTGGTGCGCCGCATTGATCTTGGCGCCCCACAGCGCGTTGGCGTGGGTCCACAGCACCGCCTTCGGGCGCGAAGTGGTGCCGGAAGTGTATTGCACACTGCATGGCGCGGATGGATCAATGGCACGGCGCGGCCGGTCGGCACTATCGGCGAATAATGCCTCGAAGCTGTCACGATGCTGAGCTTTGCGGCCTGCCGCCCGCGCAACTCCCGCATCATGCGAGATCACCGCGAGCCAGCGCAGGCTTTTGCAATGAGCCGAGACCATTTCCGCATAGGCCGGCTGCGTGATCGCGGCCACCGCGCCGCAATGGTCCGCGAAATATTCCATTTCCCCCGGTGCCGAGCGCGTGTTGGTAGTCACCGCAATAGCGCCGAGCTCGACGGCGGCGAACCAGGCCAGCATCGCCTCGACGCAATTGTCCAAATGAATCAGGACGAACTCGCCGGGGTTCACTCCGCGCGCCTTGAGCCCGGCAGCGAGCGCGCCAACCCGGTCGTGAAATTCGCCATAGGTCCAGCGGCGCGCCGGCGCATCGAATGGCGCCCAGATCAGAAATGGATGTTCCCGGCGCGTCTCGGCGCGCATCCGCAGCAGTGACGGCACGTCCATTCCGGCAAATGGCCCGACGATGCCCGACGCTGCGTCTTTCTTCGACATCTTTCCCCCCGCCCTATCGGTGCTTCAGCCGGCTTGTTTTGTTGCATGCATTTCTGCCATCGAGCCTAGCCGAGCGCAAATTCGCGGCACGCAAGGCAAACCGGCTGCGCTAACCTGCAGGATCCTCATACGACGCAATCTCGATCAGGCTGCCGTCGGGATCGCGGCAATAGACTGAGCGCAGGACGCCAAGCGCACCTTGTTTTTTGACCGTCCTCAATCGATACTCCGCATGCCTTGAGATGCGCGACCACCTGCTCGGGCGTGCTTGCGGTGAGAAAGCACAGATCGTCGCTGCCTGCGGCTTCATGATCGGCGGTAAACCACTCGATCCTATCGGCATTGATCGGCCGCACGTTGACTTTCTGGCTGCCGAACATCAGTGATGTCCGCGGCGTCTTGCCCTGGCCCGGGTCGAACACCTTGATCTCCATGCCAAGGATTTTTCGATACCACTCAGCGGTCCGCGCCACGTCAGCCACGTTGATGACGATATGATCGATCGAATCTACTTTGACAGACATCGCTTATCCTTTGGTCGTGGTTCCACGCACCGCTGCGCTGCTGGCCGATTTCGCCTTTGTTTGTTACAACAACCGTCATTCGTCAATAAACAAGGGGCAATCCGGACATCGGATCCGGACCCGCGGAGGAATTGCATGATTTCACGGCGCGCTGCGATCGGTCTTTTTGCAATCGGGCTTGTCGCCCTGATCTGGCCGGCGGGAGGCGCTTCGGCGTTGGACTACCCAACCCGACCGGTGCGTTTTGTCGTCGGGTATCCGCCTGGTGGCGCGACGGATATTTTGGCGCGCTTGATCGGACAACGGCTGTCGGAAAAATCCGGCCAGCAATTCGTGATCGAGAACAAGCCGGGCGCCGGCAACAACATCGCCACTGAGGCGGTGGTAAACGCGGAACCGGATGGCTACACGATATTGCTCGTCAATCCCGCCAATTACATCAACGCCTCACTCTATACGAACCTGAAGTTCAATTTCGTTCGCGACATTGCAGCAGTCGCTTCCTTCAACCGCGTGCCGAACGTGATGAC
>JAICIT010000635.1 GCA_025960445.1 Bradyrhizobium sp.
ACTTTGTCGGGGCAACTGAATCGGTTGAAGGCAAGCATGGGCTGTTGGTGGGCTACAGCGACAACGCCCATCCGGACAAGGCGATCGCCGGGCTCGGCAAGGTTTACGAGACCATGAATATCGGCGTGAAGCCGTATCCGAGCTGCCGTTACACCCACGCCGCGCTCGATGCACTGATCGCGATGCGCCGCGAACACAATTTGACGCCCGACCAGATCAAGCGCGTTGAGATCGGCCTGCATCGCAATGGCATCACGCTGACCGGTGACGCCGCTACCAAGCGCCACCCGACCTCGATTGTCGGCGGACAGTTTTCGATGTTCTTCACCGGCGCGGTCGCGCTGGATCAAGGCCGCTTTGGTTGGGACGATTACGAGCGACTGGGTGATGCCGCGGTCGACGCGCTGGCCGACAAATTCGACGTGGTGCAGGACGACCGGCTCGAGATCGACCGCAGCCATCCCTTCGGCGCGCGCGTCAGCATTACAACTGAGGACGGCCTGCATGAGCGCCTGTATCCCGATCCCTCCGGTGAGCCGAACTCGTTTCCGGACGCAGAGGCGATGGCACAGAAATTCTTGACGCTCGCGCGCCCGGTACTGAATGGCCGCGCCGATCAGCTGGCGGAGGCGATCCTCTCGTTGGAACGATTCGATCGGATCGGCAAAGCAACCGCGCTGGGTCGGCAGTAAGCGGCATGCGACCGGTTGGCCAGCCTCTGGTCGAGCCTCCGGTTATGCCTTCCATTTGTCGCGATCGGTCACCCAGATATCCGCGAGATGGCCAAACAGATCGTACTCTTGCTGTTTTTCAGCGCCGAGCCGCCGAGCGACAGCTTGAGAGGCGCTGTTCTCGCGATCGATGCAATGGATGATGCGGTCCAGTTCGAAGGTCGCAAACGACCAATCGATTGCCGCTCGCGCGGCCTCTGAGGCATAGCCCTTGCCGCGAAACTCGCGGGCTATGCCCCAGCCGACCTCAAATCCCGGCCAACCCGGTGGAAACCACGGGCCCACGCGTCCGACGAATTTTCCGGTGGTCTTTTCCTCGACCACAAACATGCCGACGCCGTGCAATATCCAATGTCCCGACATGATGGCCGCGTTACGCCACCCAACGAACGGGTCAGTAACGGGTTTGCCATCGGCCGCGATGAATCGCGCCGTACCGGGATCGGAAAGCATCGCCGTATTCGGCGCGACGTCGGCCGCGCGCCATTGCCGGAGCTTCAGCCGCTCGGTCTCGATCACAGGACCTTTCGGCGAGCTAAGGCTGGCACCGGGCTTGAGGCGGACCGCGATCATGATTTCTAGCCCTTCCCGCTTGTGAGTGCTTATCGCCGTGATCGCAAGGAGTGCACACGAGCTCGGCGCTTGGACGGAAGTGGATATTTGCTGCTATGATATCGGCAAAACTCACGGAGGCGCGGATGAGCTGGTTTCCCGATAAAGACCCCGTGCTCGGCGATGTAAAGTCCTGCGATGCGCTGGAAATGGTGATCGTGCCGCGCACGCGCGATCTCGGCGACGGATTCGCGGTGCGCCGGGCATTGCCGCACGGCAGGCGCCAGATGGTCGGCCCGTTTATCTTTTTCGATCATTTCGGCCCGGTGCAGTTCGTCTCCGGCAAGGGCATGGATGTTCGTCCGCATCCGCACATTGGGTTGGCCACGGTGACTTATCTGTTCGATGGCAGCATCCTGCATCGTGACAGCGAGGGCAACGTCCAGGAGAT
>JAICIT010000636.1 GCA_025960445.1 Bradyrhizobium sp.
CGAACACGTCCCGGAACGACCGCCGAAGTGCCAGGTCGAACTCCGCCATCGTGGTTGCATGGCCGAGATCGGCGAGGCTGGTGACGCCGTAGCGAGGATCGTCCACCCCGCAGGGCACGATTGCTTCGAAATGGCTAAGGTCCGGCTGCACATTGATCGATACGCCATGGAATGAGATCCAGCGCCTAACCCGTACACCGATCGCCGCGATCTTGTCTTCACAGCCTGCTCCCTTGTCGGGCCGGCTCACCCAAACTCCGACTCGATCCTCCCGCCTTTCGCCTCGCACGCCGAAGCTGGCCAGGGTGCGGATAATCCATTCCTCCAGGCTCGCCACAAAAGCCCGTACGTCGGGCCGCCGCCGTTTCAGGTCGAGCATCACATAGGCTACCCGCTGACCGGGCCCGTGATAGGTGAGCTGGCCGCCGCGGCCACTGGCAAAGGTCGGGAAACGGGGTTCGAGCAGGTCTTGGACCCTGCCGCTGGTGCCGGAGGTGTAGAGCGGTGGATGCTCCAGCAGCCAGAGCAGCTCAGGTGCGTGGTGCGCGGCGATTTCAGCCGCCCGGGCCTCCATGGCCGCCACGGCCTCGGGATAGGGCACGGGCATTGTCGATGTCAGCCACTCAACCGGCTCGCCCACACCTGGTTGCGCCAGCGATGTCAAATCGAGGCTTTGGCGGTCATTAACCATTGGCTAACCATAACGTGGTGATCTCAAAACACGCAATTCTGCATTTGTACGTCAGTGCGGGTCCTCAGTGCCAACCCTCGATAAAGTCAGTGTCGATCTCATGGTGGTCCTCGGGACCACAACGATGCCCATCCATCAGGTAATGCGCCTGAGCCGCGGCGCCATCATTGAACTGGACGCCACCGAGGCGGATGAGGTCAAGATTCTTGCCAACAGCCTGCCGATCGCGAGCGGCGTTGTGCTGGTCGACCGAAACCGCATTGCGGTCGAAGTCAAGCAAATGCTGCCACGGCTACCGGGCAGCCGGTGATCCGGTTCCTGATCTCGAAGCGCCGACTGCGGCGAGGGCGGGCCTTGTCCCCCCATCATTGATTTGTTAAATCCCGCGCCGTTGATCCGGTCCGGCGCGTATGCTGGGGCCGGTTTCCCAAGCGCTCGTGGCGGAATTGGTAGACGCGCTGCCTTGAGGTGGCAGTGAGTAACATCGTGGGGGTTCGAGTCCCTCCGAGCGCACCAACGCAGATCGCAAATACGCGGCAGCTACCGCTTGCCTCGCATATTCGTGCAGGATCGGTGTTTAAGTCTCGACGAGACAGATCGGCAGAGCAAAACAGCAACTGCCGACCCGGCCACGCACCCATTCTTAACCGGAAACGTGTTGTTTGCTTGGAAAACCGCGCCGGCGGCTTTGCGCGCCTTCGACCGCGCCAACCGCTCGACAGAGGATCACTAGGAACGGACGGATGAAACTCCTGAGCCTCTCTTATCGGTGTCTGTCGAATTTCGTTTTTCTTGCGCTGGTCTACTACAGCCTGAATTTCATGGAGAAATACGACCAGCGCGCCATCGTTGCGATTCTTGTTCTGGTCTATGCCGCGATGCGAGCGGCAACGGCGTTGCGCTCATTCTATTTCTTTCAGCGCATCGAACGGCTGGAACTTGAAGCGCGGCGGCTATCGGGGTTGGTTGGAAACGGACCTCAAGCCTCGGCCGCGCGTAAGCAGATCGTCAACGATGTCGGCGTGCTGCGGCA
>JAICIT010000637.1 GCA_025960445.1 Bradyrhizobium sp.
AGGTTTGCGCGATTTCGGTGCTTGTCTCTCGCCGGTCAATGCTTTTCAGCTACTGCAAGGTGTCGAGACACTCGGTATCCGGATGGATCGGCACATCGCCAATACCCATGCAGTGCTCCAATTCCTCTCCGCCAACAAAGCGGTCGACTGGGTGCTGCATCCCTCGTTGGAAAGCCACGCCGATTATCAACTGGCAAAAAAATTACTGCCGCGCGGCGCGGGATCGATCGTTAGTTTCGGCATCAAAGGCGGGCGGCCTGCCGGCAAGAAATTCATTGAGTCGTTGCGGATGGTGAGCCACCTGGCAAATGTCGGCGATGCCAAAACTCTCGTCATTCATCCCGCCAGCACCACTCATCAGCAGATGGACGCCGTGCAGCTCAAGGCTGCCGGTATCGGCGAAGAATTGGTGCGACTGTCGGTCGGCATCGAATCCGTGTCCGACATCACCGATGATCTCGGCCAGGCGCTCCGCATTTCGCAGAAGGTTTGAGCGATGCAGTTATCAGTGAACGGCGTCGAGACGTTCGTCGCGACCGGGGGCCGGGACTTCGATCGCTCGCAACCCACGCTGGTGCTTCTGCACGGCGCCGGGTTTGATCATACCGCCTGGGCGTTCCACAGCCGATGGTTTGCCCATCACGGCTTTGGCGTGCTGGCGCCGGACTTGCCGGGGCACGGCCGCTCTTCCGGCGCGGCGCTGCGCACTATCGCCGAAATGGCCGACTGGACCGTCGCCCTGCTGCAGGCGATTGGAGTTGCAAGCGCAACACTGGTCGGCCATTCCATGGGTTCGCTAGTCGCCTTGGAAATTGCCGCGCGTCATCCTCAAACAGTTTCGGCCCTTGGCCTCATCGGCACCGCTGCCGCTATGACAGTCGGGCCCGATCTCCTCAAGGCCGCTGAGGCGAACGATCACGCAGCCGTCGACATGGTTTCGATCTGGGGTCTCGGGTTTCGGGCCGAGCTCGGCGGCAGCCTGGCGCCGGGGTTGTGGATGCACAGCGGCGCGCAACGCGTGCTCGAACAATGCCGTCCCGGTGTGCTGTTCAGCGATTTGTCAGCCTGCAACAATTATCGTGATGCCCTCGCCGCCGCGGGCACTGTCAAAGTGCCGACTACGATCATTCTGGGCGAGCGCGACATGATGACCCCCGCGCGGGCTGGCAGTTCGCTCGCCGCCGCCCTGCCAAATTCGCGCCTGGTCGTGCTGTCGGGCGCAGGTCACATGATGATGATGGAAAAGCCGGACGAACTGCTCGCGGCCTTGCGCGGATGAGCTCGGCTTTTATCCGGCCACGCTGGCGGCCGGCTTCGCTGGCGCAACGTTCACGGCGAGTTTGCCATACCGATCCTTGAAGGCTTCGGTATCGATCTCCTCTAGCTTGATGTTGCCGCTCATCACGCCTGCCTTCCAGGCATCATGTTCGGGATCATCGCGGAATTCCGGCATCACCTCTCTGGCAAATAATTCCAGGGAATCGCAGATGTGCTCGTGGCTGTTTTTGCCGGCCTGATTGAGCAGGATCACCTGGTCGATGTGCGAACTGCGGAACCGCCGCAATTTTCTGCGGATGGTTTCAGGCGACCCGATCAGGCCGCCACGCAACGCGGACTCCTGCGCTTCGGGATTTTCGCGCTTCCACTTGTTGTATTCGTCCCACATGTTCACGGTGCCCGGAGCCGGACGCTGACGGTTCTGTGAGGCGCC
>JAICIT010000638.1 GCA_025960445.1 Bradyrhizobium sp.
CGCCACAAGAAGAGAACGGATTTCCTGGAATGAATTGGCCGCTGCCTTTGAGTTCGGGGTGTCGACCGGCACATCGGCCACGATCGCGCCGGTGCCTTCGCGCAGCCATACCTGCGCCAATCCGAGCACGTCTGTGCGTTGTGGCGCTGACAGGCCGCCTCGTCCGTGGCCGACGAAAATGACGACCGACCGGTTTGCCTCTTCGATCGCGATGGGATGGCGCAGCTTGTAGTCGTCGGGAACGCTCGCCGTTACCACCTCGGCGCCCGTGTACGTGCATGCACCAAGAGTGAGTGAAAGGCAGGCCAGTGTGCTGAGCAAGCCCAGGCTTCCATGCTTCTCGACCGGTGCTCTGTTTTTCATCGTTCCCTCGTCCCGCATCGGTCGCGCGGCTCCGTCTCAGTCAATGATGAAGCCAAAGTTCGGCTGGTAATCTCCAGCCGGTTCGAGGCGGGCCGAAATCCCGTAGATTCGATTGATCTGTGCCAGCAGCGTCGATTGCGAATCCGAAGCGGGCGCAAACCCGTCATCGGGGCGTGACAACTCCTTCTGGGCAACCGCCCGGACCACATAGGGTGTCACCAGCACCATCAGTTCAGTCTGGTTGTTGACGAAATCCTGGCTCCGGAAGAGTGCGCCGAGCACCGGTAACGCGTCCAGACCGGGCAATCCGTTGATGGCCTGCTTCGTCTGCTCCTGAATCAAACCAGCCATTGCCATCGAGCCACCCGATGGGATCTCCAAAGTCGTCTCGGCACGACGCGTCTTGATTGAAGGGACCGTCAGTGAATTGCCGGCCTGGTTCAACGTGAGGGCGTTGTCGTTGGACAGTTCTGATACTTCAGTCATCACGCGCAGGCTGATGCGGCCTTCAGTCAATACGATCGGCGTGAAGTTGAGGGAAATGCCGAATTTCTTGTAGCTGATCTGGGTGGTACAGACGTGTGTGACGGGGTCGCAGGCATAACCGGCGGGGATCGGGAATTCGCCGCCTGCAATGAAGGTCGCAGACTCACCCGAAATGGCGGTCAGGTTCGGCTCGGCCAGCGTGCGAACCACGCCGGCGCTTTCCATCGCCCGCATTGTGGCGGTCACGGTCGGCAGTCCCTTGGCAATGGCCGAGGCGCTCGCGCCGTTGTCGCTGACCAGCGAGCGGCCAAAGGCGGTGAACGGATTGTTGTTGTTGAAGTTCACAATCGCGGTGCCGTAATTCATGCTGGCACTGAGATCGACTCCCATCTGCTTGATGATGTCGCGGCGTACTTCCGAAACGTTGACCTTCAACATCACCTGATCGCGGCCCTGAACCACGATCGAGTTGACGACCTTGTCCGCGCCTCCGACCAGCCGCGCGGCCAGATCGCCCGCTTGCTGAGCCTCGATCGGACTTGAAACCGAGCCGGTCAGCATCACGCCTTCGCCGACACCTTCGATCTGGATCCCCGCATATGGAAAGCTTTGCTTCAGCGCAGCCCGTACGCCGTTGAGATCGCGCTTCACCGCTATGTCGTAGGCCGCTACCTGCTGACCTTCGGCATCGAAAAATACGACGTTGGTTTGACCAACCGTCTCTCCGATGATGTAGGCCCGCTGCGGCGAGCGAATTACGGCGTTTGCGATTTTGGGATCTGCGACCAGCACGTCCTTGATGTCGCGCGGCAGATCGACAATCATCGACTTGCCAATCCCAAGCGCAAGGAAACGC
>JAICIT010000639.1 GCA_025960445.1 Bradyrhizobium sp.
AACATGCTGACCACTTTAGGATTCGGTGGAGAACTCCGCAATCAACGCAAGTTGACGGTGATGTGGCATATATTATGCTTGAATCAAAGGCGCCGCATGAGACGGCCCCAACGGTTGTTGCCAGGAATTTCATCCTGACGCAGTTCGTCGATCGTCATCTGGAGGAATCCCGGGGAGTGTTTCAACTCAGTATGAGGGGATACACTGTGCCTGCTTTTTCGTTTGAAAAGATTTCGCCATCGAGCCGACGCGGCCCACTTGCTCCGATCCTGACAAAACAGCGCGGCGTCATTGTTCAAATGCTGGATCGGTTTGTCGAGGCGCGGGCCAAGCGTACGCTGAAGCAGGACAGGGGCGTGACCGCGCGTCGCCAGGACAGCCCGCCCGGTTGAGGGTCACGCATTCAGGTTCATTTTTGAGGTTTATCGCGCCTTGCGCAGCAGCAGGCTGCTCCAGCCTTCGATCTGGATGTGGCGTTCCAGAACAAGCCCGCGCGCGCGGTAGGCCGCAATCACGCTCCGGGCCTGGTGCGGCAGCAACCCAGATAGAATGATCAGCGCCGATGCCGCCAGATGCCGCGCCATCGGCGTCGCCATTTCTCGTAACGGATTGGCCAGAATATTCGCCAGCACCAGATCGAACGGCGCGTGTGTTCGGAATTGCGGCGCCGAAAATCCGGCAGCGCTAATGGTGTTTACCAGCTCGCCGGCGCCGTTGAGGCTCGCATTTTCGCGGGCCACCTTCACCGAGAGCGGATCGATGTCGCTGGCGAGCAGTCTGATACGCAGCGCCTTGGCCGCCGAGATCGCCAGCACGCCGGTGCCGGTGCCGAGATCGAGCACGCGGCGCGGCTGATAGGCTTTCAGCACATGATCGAGCAGCAGCAGGCAGCCGCGGGTGGTGCCGTGGTGGCCGGTGCCGAACGCCAGCGCAGCCTCGATCTCCACGCCGATCTTGTTCGGCGGCACCTTGGCCCGATCATGCCGACCGTGCACGATGAAGCGGCCGGCACGGACCGGCACCAGTTGTTCCAGCGTCGCCTTGACCCAATCCCGGGATTCGACGATGTCGAAGGCGATGTCACCTGCGATCTCGCGGCCGGCGGCCACATTGATGAGTTCGCGCATCGAAGCCTGATGGGGCGCTTCGGCAAAATGCAGGGTGATGTGCCAGCGCCCGTCGGCGCCTTCGAATGCGGCGATCGCGGCCTCTTCCTCGAGAAAACTTTCGGTCAGGACGTCGAGGACGCGCTTTGCGCTCTGTTCGTTGCCGATCGCGAAACTCGCGCGGTGGGTGCTGGGCGTCAGGGTCGAATGCATTGCGATGTGCGCTTCAGGCACGCGTGGAGTTTTCGGTGCCTTGACAGAGCGGCTTTTTCAACAGCGGCATCAAGATTTCTCGTTGGTGTCGGACAAGACTATCATGGCTGATGGTCGCGCTGCGACCGCAATAAGCGACTGATTGGCGATCTGGTTTATGGATTCGTTCGCAGCAATTCCAACGTGGACAACACCGCGATTCCATCGGCGACAAGGTAGGGCCCTCACTCTGAAAAATAGCGGAACGCCAGCCAGCCGCACACGGCCGTCGAGGCAATCCACAGCGTCACGATTACGAAAGCGGCGCTTCGGCTTACTGGGCGTTCTTTTTGGGCGGCCGCAAGCTCCCGATGCTCTGCCATGATATCCGGCGGGATCAACCGGAT
>JAICIT010000640.1 GCA_025960445.1 Bradyrhizobium sp.
ATTTTCCGAATCCTTCGCTAATCACGCCGTCGCCCTTGCGGCGGCAAGGCGCGCGGCGGCGGAACAGCGCGTGCCCGGGCGCACCGAGGTGATCGAGTACGAGACTGCCGATGGCAAGTGGCACAGCGAAACAGCCGCCGGAGGTGATCGTCCAGATACCGATGTCGAAGACACGAGCGGTTAAAGCTTTGCCGGTCCTGCGCTGATATTCCGCTTGCACCACGCTGAATTGCAAAAAAATTTTAAGCGAACCGCATCGCGGTGATATCGGCTCCCTCCACGCCCGTGATAGTGTCGCGCACGAGCGGCCCACCAGAGAAGTGGGCTCGACATTGGGAGTAGAAGGATGATTTGTTTGCGCGTCGCGCTATCGGCCCTGTTCGCATTGGTGTCGTTTTCCGTGTTGGCCGCGGATTATCCCGCGCCAAAGCAAGGCGACTGGATCGCCAAAGATTTCAAATTCCACGGCGGCGAGACCATGCCGGAACTGCGGCTTCATTACACCACGGTGGGTGAACCGGGCGGCCAGCCGGTGCTGGTGCTGCACGGCTCCGGCGGCTCCGCCGCGAGCATGCTCACGGCGACGTTCGCGGGCGAACTGTTCGGCCCGGGCCAGCCGCTCGACGCGTTGAAGTACTACATCATCATTCCCGACGGCATCGGTCACGGCAAATCATCAAAGCCGTCGGATGGAATGAAGACCGCGTTTCCGAAATACGATTACGAAGACATGGTGGGGGCGCAGTACCGGTTGATCAAGGAAGGGCTCGGGATCAAGCATCTGCGGCTCGTGATCGGCAACTCGATGGGCGGCATGCAGACCTGGATCTGGGGCGAGAAGTATCCGTCCTATATGGACGCGCTGGTTCCGATGGCCTCGCAGCCGACCGAAATGGCCGCCCGCAACTGGATGCTGCGGCGGGCAATGCTGGACACCATACGCAACGACCCTGATTACAATGGCGGCAACTACACCGCGCAGCCGCGCATGATGAAATACGCCATCACTGCCTACGGCATCGCCTCGGCCGGCGGCACACTGGCCTACCAGGCACTGGCGCCCACAGCGGCCAACGCGGACAAGATCATTGATGACCGGTTGGCCAGGCCGGTAACGGCCGACACCAACGACTTCCTCTACCAGTGGGAAGCATCGCACGACTACAATCCTTCCGCAGCGCTGGAGCGCATCGAGGCCACGCTGCTGGCGATCAATTCCGCCGACGACGAGCGCAATCCCCCAGAAACCGGCGTGACCGAGGCCGCGCTGAAGCACGTTAAAAACGGCCGCCTTTACCTGATCCCGGCCAGCGCTGAAACGCGCGGCCATCTCACCACGGGTGACGCGAAATTCTACAAACAGCAACTACAGGAACTGCTGCAGAGCGCGCCGCAGCGCACGATGTGATACGCGATAACCAAAAATCTTGGGCGGTGCCCAGGCCGGGATGACGGCTGGATCGCGTCGATGCTAGTCTCGCAGCACACTTTGAGCGGAGCAGAGCCGTGACCGAATTCGCCATCAGCGATCTCAAGACGATCTATCCGACGCCCACGCCTCGCGTGATCGCAAAGGCGCGTCCGGAGATCGACGCGTACGCCGCGAAGTTCATCGGGATGTCGCCGTTTTGCGTGCTGGCCACCTCAGGCTCAGACGGCAGCGTTGATGCCTC
>JAICIT010000641.1 GCA_025960445.1 Bradyrhizobium sp.
CATGCGCATTACCATCACTCGCGGACTTGCCAGAACACTGCCACGCTGTCCTTGCTGCCAACGACAAACAGCATCTCGCAATTTATGACACAGTAAGACTAGGAGCCTGTCCCGGTAACGCTGTGCTGCGCGGCATTTGATCGGTTCGACGTATGCCGCGCCGGGGCGGTGCCTCCTCAGGTGGTGAGTTTCGCGAGGTTGTGGGCGGTGCAGATCATGGCCCATTCGGCTCTGACCTTATCGATGCCGCGGAGGAGGAATTGGCGGAAGCCGCGGGCCTGTTTGATGTGCCCGAATACGGGTTCGACGGTGTATTTTCGCATTCGATATCGACTGCGGTGTCCGCCTTGCCTGATCCTGGCACGCATGGCCTGAACCAGCTTGCCGCCTTTCTTGCCGCCATCGGGCCGGCTTGCGCGCCCCGCCGCCACGTAACCGCGCACCGTGCGGGCAATGAGGCCTTCGAGATTGGCCTCTGAACAAAAGCCGTTATCGGCGGAAACCTCGTCCGGCATTTGGCCGGTGTTCTCCGCCACCGCGTCGAGCAACGCCAGCAGCGCGTCTTGATCGGAGCCATTGTTGGTGAGGCGATGCGCCACGATGATCTGCGCGTCGGCATCGACCGCGGCCTGCCCGTTATAGGCCTGAATGAAGCCGTCCCGCCCCTTCATGATCCGACTCTGCGGATCAGTGAAGTTGCGCTGCGACTTGGGCTTTGGCTGACCGGGCGGGTGTCTTGGCGGTCTGCCGGGCCGCGGTCTGGGGCTACCGTCAGGATCGCACGGCGGCGGCGGCCTGGCGGCTTCTGCTTGCCGGGCTTCGGCCTCAAGCTCCCTCTTCGCTGCGCGGATGCGCGCAAGCCGCGCCTGCTTGTCGCGCATCCAATCCGGCGGCTCGTCACCTCGGCGCGTGCTGCCGTGTTCAGCGTCTTCGGCCGCATCCTCGCGCTGGGCGCGAGCCAGCCACTCGGCCACTTCGCGGGCAAGCTCCGCCTCGGCCTCGACCATGCGGGCGTAGCTCATCGCCTTATGCTTGGAGGCGTTGGCTTTGATCTTGGTGCCATCCACCGCAACATGGCCGAGCCCGGCCAGGCCAGCCTTGCGGCACAGCGCCAGCACCTGCACGAACAGGCCCGCCAACGCATCGAGGTGACGCCGCCGGAATTCGCTGATGGTGCGGAAATCCGGCTGGTTCAGCGCCGTCACCGCCTGAAAATCCAGACGCTCCTCGCACGCCCGCGCGATCCGGCGCGACGAATAGACGCCGCTCCGATAGGCATACAGCAACAGCGCCACCATCATCGCCGGGTGATAGGGCGGATAGCCCTTCACCTCGGTATAGGCCCCCATGATCGCTGAAAGATCGAGTTCCTCGCTCACCAGGTCGCGAACCAGATGAGCGGGGTGACCCGCAGGGACGAAGTCGGCAACCGACGGCGGAAGCAGCCATACCTCGTCGGTCTTCCAGGGGCGAAACACCTTGCTCATACCGCAAGAGAATCACCCACGCGGCGCCCTGTCGAGCCACATTCAGACGTTACCGGGACACGCTCCTAGGGCGAGCTGGCCTACGCGGCCAAGCATCGGCTTGATCGTGATGCGCGCTTCGGTCGTGAACCTCGCGGCCGTCATTTTTTCATCCACGGCATCGAG
>JAICIT010000642.1 GCA_025960445.1 Bradyrhizobium sp.
GCGAGATCAGACAACAGCTCAAAACTGGTCAAGGTGCCCGCGGCCTCGTTCTGCGAAATCGAGAGCAGCCGCAGCGCGGCCGCCGGCGATTTGAGTCCGACAAAGGCGGTTTCGATGGCGTGCGGCTTCGGAAACAACTTCAATGTCGCCGCGGTGATAATGCCGAGTGTGCCCTCGGCGCCGATGAAGAGGTTACGCAGATCGTAGCCGGTGTTGTCCTTTTTTAGTTTCGACAAGCCGTTCAAAATGCGCCCGTCGGCAAGCACCACTTCAACCCCGAGCGCCATCTCGCGCGCCACGCCATAGGCCAGCGCCGTGGTGCCTCCGGCATTGGTGGAGAGATTGCCGCCAATCGTGCAGCTTCCCTCAGCGCCGAGCGACAGCGGAAACAGGCGATCGACTTCGGAAGCGCGCTGCTGCGCGACCTGCAGCACCACGCCTGCTTCGCAGGTCATAGTGTTGGAGGCGGTATCGATCTCTCGTATCCGGTCCAGCCGCCGAAGCGAGACCACCACCTCGCCATTGTGCGGGGTCTGCCCGCCGACAAGGCCGGTATTGCCGCCCTGCGGCACCAGCGCCACGCGATGTTCGCTGGCAAGCTTGCAGATGGCGGAAACTTCTTCGGTTGAGCTCGGCCGCAGCACCAGCGGCGATCGCCCGTGAAACAGGTCACGCTCTTCGGTGACATAGGGCGCGATCTCGGCCGCATCGGTTACTGCGTATTTGTCGCCGACGATCTTGCGAAAACGGCCGATGAGTTCGGGCGAGAGCGGCTGGGCTGCTGGCTGGACGACATTCATTTTGTCGGCTGTACTTTCACTTCCGCTCGGCCGAGGCGCGGCGCAGCCGATCGTTGATCGCCTCGCCAAGCCCATGATGCGGCACCGGCATCACCGCGATCGCCCGTGCGCCCTTGGCATCGAGCGCGCGCAGATGGCCGAAAAGATTGGCGGCAGCCTCGTTGAGGTCGCCACCTTCAGATAAGTTCATCAGCGCGCCCGCTGCGTCAGCTCCGGGTATTGCATCTGGCCCAAACGCCAGCAGCGCCTCGCCGGGCTCGACGCTTTCAGCATCCAACCGCACTTTCGTGCGCGGCGCGTAATGCGAGGCCAGCATGCCCGGCGCCAGCGGCTGGCTGCTTTGGCCATCGGGAGCTTGCGCCAGCGGTCGACCGAGCACGCGTTCGATCTCGGCGCGCGGCACGCCGCCGGGACGCAGCAGCGTCGGCTCGTCGAGGCAGGCGATGATGGTGGATTCGACGCCAACTTTCACCGGGCCGCCATCCACGATCAAGTCGATGCGACCGGCAAGATCGCTTTGCACGTGAGCGGCCGTGGTCGGCGAAACATGTCCCGACAGATTCGCGGATGGCGCAACCACCGGGCCGCCAAACGCGCGCAGGATCTCGCGCGCCACCGGATGCGCGGGCACGCGGATCGCTACGGTCTCGAGCCCCGCCGTTGCGAGATCCGCGACAGTGCAATGCTCGCTTTTTGCCAACACGAGCGTCAGCGGCCCCGGCCAGAACGCTTCTGCAAGTGCCATTGCCGCCGCATCGAAGCCGGCGATCTGCGCCGCGGCATCAACATCCCCGATATGAGCGATCAGCGGATTAAACGAGGGTCGGCCCTTGGCCTGATAAA
>JAICIT010000643.1 GCA_025960445.1 Bradyrhizobium sp.
GCAGCGGCCGGCGCGCGTTCGGCGACTATCGTGACCTCCGGCTTCAGCGAACTGCAGGACGATGAGAGCCAGAGGCTCGCCGCCGAATTGCAGCAGGCGATTCGTGAAACCGGGCTCGCTGTCACCGGCCCGAATTGCCTTGGCAATCTCAGCGCCGGCGAAAACATGTTCACCAACATCGACGACCGCATCGTCACAATGGAGGCGGGGCCGGTGGCGATCGCCGGGCAATCCGGCGCGATCGTGATGGCGATTCGTCAGGCGCTCGAGGATCGCGGGGTCGGCGTCGGCTACATGGTAACGACCGGGAACGAGGCCGGCCTGGAAACGCCGGACCTCATGAGTTACTTCGCGGCCGATCCATCCATTCGCGTCATCGTGGTTTATCTGGAAGGCGTGCGCAACACCAAGGTGTTCCGCGACGCCTGCAAGGCCGCGCGTGCCGCCGGCAAGCCGGTGATCGCGCTGAAGCTCGGGGCGTCGGAGGGCGGACGCGCCGCCGCCATGGCCCACACTGGCGCGCTGGCCGGTTCGATCGAGACTTTCGACGCCATCTCGACCCGCGAAGGCGTGATCCGGGTGCGCGGTCTCGACGAGTTGATCGAAACCACCGAGTGCTTCGTTCATGCCGATCCGCCGAAGGGCAATCGCCTCGCCGCGGTCACCTTGTCCGGCGGCAAGCGCGGCTTGCTGATCGACGCCTTTCATTCGGCCGGCCTGAGTTTTGCGCCCTTGAGCGAGAACGCCAGCAACAAGCTCGCGAAAATGCTGGGCCCCGGCAGCATCGTCGGCAATCCGCTCGACGCCGGCTTTGCCGCCGTCGTCGATCCGTCGGTCTATATGCAGTCAATCAAGACCATGGTCGACGATCCCGACACCGACATCGTCATCATTGACGCCGAGCTTCCCAAGGCGCCGCATGAATTGCGCGAGCGCAATCTGCGGATCGTCAACGATATGGCCGGAGCCGCCAGCAAGCCGGTCGTCTATATCAGCGCGATGTCAATCGGCTTCACCGAATTCACCAAGGGCCTGCGCAAGTCGCTGCCGCACATCGCTGTAATGCAGGGGCTGGACCGTGCGGTAGGCGCGATCAAGTCGCTGATCGACTACGCCTCGCTCCGTAAGGTGGTCCCCGAGATCAAATCAAGTTCCAGTACTTCCGCCCGAGCCAGCCTTGAACGCACGTTGAAGAATGCGAGTGGCGCGGCCCTCGACGAGGTCGCGTCAAAGAACCTGCTGAAGGCGTACGGCATCCCGGTATCCAGAGAAGAGATCGTGCAAACCGCCGTCGACGCGGTCAAGGCCGCGAAAAAAATTGGCTTCCCGGTCGTCGCCAAGGTGGTTAGCGCGGAGATTTTGCACAAGTCCGATATTGGGGGCGTGGTGCTGAACCTGAATACGCCCGCCGAAGTCAGGAAAGCCTTCAACGACATCACCGGACGGGTCAAGAAACTGAAGGGTAAACCGAAGCTCGAGGGCATTCTGATCGCGCAGCAGGTCAAGGCCGAGCTTGAGTTGGTCATCGGAAGCGCACTCGATGCCGAGATGGGACCGGTGGTGCTGTTCGGCACGGGCGGCGTGGATATCGAACTCATGAAAGATGTCGCACTGGCCGGCGCGCCTCTCGATGCGAGC
>JAICIT010000644.1 GCA_025960445.1 Bradyrhizobium sp.
AACAGCTCAGCCGGTTGCGACGCCGCGGGTGGCGGGTTGCGATCGGGTGAACCGCATCAGCATGAACGTTGCCAGCAGCACGGTGGCATAGACGACAAGCTGCATTTGGGTCGGCTGGTCGGTGTATCCGATCAGCGTGTGCAGCGTACGGCCGGCGATACTTCCCTCGGATAACAGCCAGCCGCTGTCCCAGACCACGGTGTCGAGCGGCGTCAGCAAGTTGGCGCGCTCGAGAAACGCCACAGCCTGCGCCGCCATTCCCGCCGCAAGCAGCGTGATCAGAACGGTGGTGGTTGTGAACAAGGCGCGCTGCGGGATTCGCATCAGGCCGAAGTACGTCAACAGACAGACGCCGGCTCCCAGCGCGAGGCCGATCAAACCGCCGATCGCAAGGTTTGGCGCCGATCCGCCGTCCGAAGCCGCAACCCCATAGAGAAATAGCGCGACCTCGCTGCCTTCGCGCAACACGGCCACACCGACCACCACGGCCAACGCCAGCAGCGGCTTGGAGCCGTCGGCGACGGCTTGGCCCATAGCGCGCATCTCTCCGGCGATTTGTCGGCCGTGATGCGCCATCCAGACATTGTGCCAGGTCAGCATGATCACCGCGATCGCCAGAATAGCGGCATTGAACAGTTCCTGCCCCATGCCCGCGAAAAGCTGCGACAGCGCGCCTGTGAACGCAGCGACGATGCAGGCAGCGAGCACGCCGCCGAGCACCCCGCCGCCAATCCAGCGATTGCGATTCGGAACGGCGCGCGTCACCGCGAGCACGATGCCGACGATCAATCCGGCCTCGAACACCTCGCGAAACACAATGATCAGGGCGGCAAGCACGGAAGCAGCCTCTATTGCACGGTCAGCGCGCCGCGCGCTTTTTCATTGAAGTCGTCGTAGAATTCATAGCGGCCGGGCTTGAGCGCGCGCACATTGACGATGCCTTCGCTGTTCGCGGCAACCACCTTTTCGACCCGCAGCGACTTGCTCTCGAACTCCATCGCCTTGGCGTCGAGGTTCTTGACCCGGAACGTGATCGGCTTGTCGGCCGGCGCGCGAACCTCGGTCGGCTGGAACTGGCCCTTGGAATAGGTCAGGTGAATTTCGGTCGCCTGTTGCGCCTGCGATGGCGAGACCGCGAACATCGCCATCCCGCAAACCGCGACCATTGTCGCCTTCCTGATCATCCTATGCATAGTAGCCATGTGTCGCCTTTCCGTTCTTGAGCAAACCTAGAATTCCCAGGCGAACTTAAGCCTGGCCCGATGGCGCTGAAATTCGGCCAGGTTGAGCGAAACCGGATTGCCGATCTCGCGTCCCCAGACCTGGGCGTTCCAGGCCGCCGTCATGAACATCTTGGGAGTGAACTGAATGTACAGGGTCGGTCCCATCAGGACGGCATCGCCCGTAAAAGCCGTTAGATTTGCGGCATCGTAGTGGCGCAGATACCAGACCTCACCGCCCACCACCACGTTGGATGCGATCCGAAGCGAAAGCGCGGCCGAGCCGCCGAATTTCGCTTCACGTTCGACCTCTCCCGTCGAAGCCCAGGTGACTTCGGGTTCGTACAGCAGGTTGAAGCCGGCATAGAGGCGATTTCTAAGTAGTTCGAGGTCCGCG
>JAICIT010000645.1 GCA_025960445.1 Bradyrhizobium sp.
GCCGCAGGACTCCGTGGTGTTCGCAACGACAGCGCGCGACAATATCCGCTTCGGGCGGCCTGACGCGACCGATGGCGAGGTGGAGCGCGCCGCTGATCTTGCGCATGCCAGCGAATTCATCCGCCGCTTGCCCTCCGGGTTTGAAACGCAGCTCGGCGAGCGGGGCGTGACGCTGTCCGGCGGCCAACGTCAACGGATCGCCATCGCGCGGGCGATCCTTCGGGACGCGCCACTGTTGCTGCTCGATGAAGCGACATCGTCACTCGATGCGGAAAGCGAAACCCTGGTGCAAACCGCGCTCGAGGAATTGATGAAGCATCGCACCACGCTCGTCATTGCTCATCGGCTGGCGACGGTGTTGTCGTGCGATCGGATCATGGTGTTGGATCAGGGCCGCGTCGTGGAGCAGGGCACCCATGCTTCGCTGGCCGCTGCCAATGGCCTCTATGCAAGGTTGGCCCGATTGCAATTCGAAGGCGTGTGAATTGCGCTCTTCTGACGCGTTTTCTTCACGCGAACCGGCATCCACTTCGCCCGCAAAAGCTATGGCGCGCTACCGTTCCATTCCATTTTCAGCACCGGCCGCCCCGAGACGGGATTCACATCCTGGCCGGCATGCGAGAAACCGTTGCGCTCGTAAAAGCGGATGGCGCGCAAGTTATCGGTGTTGACCAGCAGCGTAATTCGAGCCGGCGAGGCGCGCTTGGCCTCATTGACCAGCTGGTCGGCAACCTCCGATCCCCAGTGATCCGGGGCGACCACTAATTGATCGAGATAGCCCGATGCGTCGATCGTGACGAACCCGACCGGGACACCTTCCTGCTCAGCCACGATAATGGCCGCATTGGGCACCAGTTCATCGCGCCAGCGCGCGCGCCACCAGGCAACACGGGCCGTAAAGTCGATCGAAGGATAGGCTTGCTGCCATGTCCGCTGCCACAGCGTTATCGTCGCGTCCTCGTCGTCCGCGC
Organism: Bradyrhizobium sp.; assembly: GCA_025960445.1. Classification (GTDB taxonomy): domain Bacteria; phylum Pseudomonadota; class Alphaproteobacteria; order Rhizobiales; family Xanthobacteraceae; genus Bradyrhizobium. The sequence goes on from JAICIT010000645.1 coordinate 972, forward strand.
GGTATGGGCGCAAGTGAAAGCGGGCGTTCATAGCAACGCATCCGCGCCCGACCTCATCGCCTTCATCGTTCCGTCAGCTTCAGCTCGATGCGGCGGTTGCGCTTATACGCCTCTTCCGTTTGTGCGGTGTCGAGCGGCTGGAACTCCGCGAAGCCGGCGGCGACGAGCCTCTGCGCCGGTACTCCGAGCGAGATCAGGTATTGCACCACGGAGATTGCGCGTGCCGACGACAATTCCCAGTTCGACTTGAATACGGGGCTACTGATTGGCCGCACGTCGGTGTGTCCGTCGACCCGAAGCACCCATGGGATCTCGCCGGGGATCTGGTGGTCGAGATCGATCAGCGCGGTCGCCAGCTTGTCGAGCTCGGCGCGGCCTTCGGGCAGCAACTGCGCCTGTCCGGTGTCGAAGAACACTTCGGACTGGAACACGAAGCGATCGCCGACAATGCGGATGTCCGGGCGGTTACCCAGAATGGCTCGGAGGCGGCCGAAGAATTCCGACCGATACCGCGACAGTTCCTGCACTCTTTGTGCAAGCGCCACGTTCAGTCGCTGCCCGAGATCGGCGATTTTGCTCTGCGACTGCTTGTCTCGCTTCTCCGACGCGTCCAGCGCTTCCTCAAGTGCGGCGAGCTGCCGC
>JAICIT010000646.1 GCA_025960445.1 Bradyrhizobium sp.
CTCGTTTCTCAAGCGCGAGGCGATCGTAATTCCTCACGGCGTCGATACCGAGCGGTATGTACCACCAGCCGATCGCGCGTCAGCGTTCGCGCAAGCGGGATTGCCGGGTCGCTATGCGATTGGCTGCTTCGGTCGGGTGCGGGCGCAAAAGGGCAGCGACGTATTCGTCGAGGCGATGTGTCGATTGCTGCCAAGCTTTCCTGATTTCACCGCTGTGATGGTCGGCGCGATCACGCCGGAGCAATCCGGATTTGCCAGCGAGTTGAAGAAGCGGATCGAGGCAGCGGGCCTGCAGTCACGTATCCTGATCACGGGGGAACTGCCCATCGAGGAGGTGCAGCGCTGGTATCAGCGGTTGACAATCTATGTGTTCAGTTCGCGCAACGAAGGTTTCGGTCTTACGCTGATTGAGGCGATGGCGGCTGGCGCAGCGTTGGTAGCTTCACGTGCAGGTGCCGCCGAACTCGTCATCGACGATGGCGTAAGCGGCGTGCTGACGCCCCCTGGCAATGTTGAGGCGCTGGTTCGGGCGCTGGAGCCGCTGATGCGCGATCCCAACTCGGCCGCGGAGATGGGCGTGCGGGCAAGAGCGCGCGCAGCGGAGAAATTCAGTCTCGATGTCGAAGCAGAACGGATCGCGGAAGTTTACCGGACGCTGGTCTGAGCGATCGCATTCGCGACGAACGCATCGAGATCGCCGCCGGTAAACAAGAAGCCCGGCAGCCCTGCCGCTTCCGCCGCCTCGATGTCGCTCGGCCGATCGCCGATTACAAAGCTGCCTTCGCGCCGTACCGGCCAGTGTTCGATCAGATCATGGATCATGCCAGGGCTCGGCTTTCGCCAGTGATGATCTTCGAGATAGCCCTCGACTGAACCCTCGGGATGATGCGGGCAGTATCTGATATCGTCGATCCGGGCCCCTTGCGCGGCAAGTTCAGCGCACATCCAATCGTGCAGCACGCGCAGATCGTCCTCGGTGAAGAATCCGCGGGCGACCCCCGACTGATTGGTGAAAAAGAAAACAAAATATCCAGCATCGTTGAGCCGGCGGATTGCCTTCGCCGCATTCGGCATCCAACGAATTCGCTCTCGGGTCCCCATGTAACCGTCGTCGTGATTGATGACGCCGTCGCGGTCGAGAAACGCAGCGGGCCGGAGCGTAGCGCGCGGCGCATCGGTGGCGCTCATTCCGGCGCGCCTTCGCGCATCAAGGCTTGCTCGATCTCGTCGCAAACGCCGTGACCGATGGCGAGATGGATCTGTTGCACGACGGGCGTGTCATCGGTGGGCGCGACCAACAGATGGTCGCATAGCGCGCCGAGCGCTTCACCTTGGCTGCCGGTGAAGCCCACGGTGACAAGGCCGCGTTCACGGGCGGTGCGCAGCGCGGCCAGGATATTCGCCGAGCGCCCCGAAGTGGACAATGCCAGCAGCACGTCGCCAGGATTTCCGAGACCTGCGACCTGGCGCGCGAACACCTGCTCGAAACCGTAGTCATTGGCGATCGCGGTCAGTGCTGAGGTGTCGGTGGTCAGGGCCATTGCGGCGTATGCAGGGCGATCGCGTTTGTAGCGGCCAATGATTTCGGC
>JAICIT010000647.1 GCA_025960445.1 Bradyrhizobium sp.
GCCCGCGCCGGGCGGAGCCACCAATACCGCGGCATTGTTGCCGGCAAGTGTGCGCGCCAACTCGGGGAGCACGGCGTCTATCGGAAGCGGTGTGCCGAAACTGCGGGGCAAAGTCTCACCAGTTGGTCGCGTCTCGGTTGTGCCGTGGCATCCACGTCGTTCATAGCCGAGAAAACAAGACGTGAATGACCGCGGCAAGCGCGGCAATGACGGAAAAGCTGACGATGCGCAACCGAGCCTTCAGCTTCGCGTCTGTGGCGCTCGACCGATGCTTTCGTAGCTGAAGCCAAGCGCCGCCATGTCCTCGGGCCGATAAATGTTGCGCAGGTCGACGATCACGGGCTGCGCCATTTCACGCTTCAGGCGGTCCAGATCGAGCGCGCGGAATTGCACCCATTCGGTCACGATCACGAGGGCATCGGCCCCGCTCGCGCAGGAATAGGCGTCCTTGCAGCATTCGATTTCAGGCAGATCCCGACGCGCCTGCTCCAACCCGACCGGATCGTAAGCGCGGACCTTCGCTCCCATATCGAGTAGCCCGGTAATCAACGGAAGCGACGGCGCCTCGCGCATGTCATCAGTATCGGGCTTGAACGTGAGGCCGAGCACCGCGATCGTCTTCCCGCGCAGGCTGCCGCCTAGCGCGTTCGACACCTTGCGGGCCATCGCGCGCTTGCGATTGTCATTGACGGCCAGCACCGCCTCCACGATCCGAAGCTGAACGTCGTGGTCGAGCGCGATCTTGACCAGCGCGCGGGTATCCTTTGGAAAACAGGAACCGCCGAAACCGGGACCGGCATGCAGGAATTTCGATCCAATCCGGTTGTCGAGACCGATGCCGCGCGCGACCTCCTGCACATCGGCGCCCACCTTTTCAGACAGATCGGCCATCTCGTTGATGAAGGTGATCTTGGTGGCGAGAAATGCGTTCGCGGCGTATTTGATCAATTCCGCAGTACGTCGCGCCGTGAACATCAGTGGTGCCTGATTGAGCGAGAGCGGCCGATAGATATCCCCGAGCACTTTGCGGCCGCGTTCGTCCGACGTGCCAATCACAATGCGGTCCGGAAATTTGAAATCCCGGATCGCTGCGCCTTCGCGCAAGAATTCCGGATTGGAGGCGACCACGACATCGGCAGCGGGATTCACCTCCCGTATCAGTCGCTCGACCTCATCGCCGGTGCCGACCGGCACTGTGGATTTGGTGACAACGACGGTGAAGCCTGAAAGAACCTTCGCGATCTCGCGCGCGGCGGTGTGAACGTAAGTCAGATCGGCATGGCCATCGCCGCGCCGCGAGGGGGTACCGACTGCGATGAACACCGCGTCGGCCTCAGCAACAGGCCCGGCGAGATCGGTGGTGAAATCGAGCCGCCCAGCTTTGACATTGGACGCCACCAGCGCATCGAGTCCCGGTTCGAAGATCGGAATTTCACCGCGGCATAGAGCGGCGACCTTGTCCGCGTCCTTGTCCACGCAAGTAACCTGGTGGCCGAAATCAGCAAAGCAGGCGCCAGAAACCAGCCCCACATAGCCCGTTCCAATCATCGCACTGCGCATTTAATAACCTGTCGATAATGGTTAAC
>JAICIT010000648.1 GCA_025960445.1 Bradyrhizobium sp.
AGGCGAATTTCGTGGCGAGCAGCGCATCGCCGATCTGAAGCGTCGGCTCCATTGAGCCGGACGGCACATAGAACGGCTCGGCCAGCGCGCCCTTGCCGAGAAAGACCACCAGCACGATGCCGGCGAGTTGGACCAATTGCGCGCGCCATCCCGACGCCTTGGGCCTCAGCGCTTCATGGTTGATGCTCATCCGCCCGTACCTCCGACCGTTATCCGCTCCATCCGCAGTGTCGGCTGGCCGACACCGACCGGTACGCCCTGCCCATTCTTGCCGCAGGTGCCGATACCGGTATCGAGCGCAAGATCGTTGCCGATCATGGTGATCCGATGGAGGTCGGTCGGTCCATTGCCGATCAGCATCGCGCCCTTGAGCGGCGCGCCCACTTTGCCATTTTCGATTTTGTAGGCCTCGGTGCACTGAAAGACGTATTTGCCCGAAGTGATGTCGACCTGACCGCCGCCGAAATTGGCCGCATAGATGCCGTTTTTGACCGAGGCGAGGATCTCGGCCGGGTCGCGTTGACCGGCCAGCATATAGGTGTTGGTCATGCGAGGCATCGGCACATGGGAGTAGCCCTGACGGCGGCCGTTGCCGGTCGGCTTCATGTTCATCAGCCGGGCGTTCTGGCGGTCCTGCATGTAACCGACGAGAATGCCGTCCTCGATCAGCACGGTGCGATTGGTCGGCGTGCCCTCATCGTCGATCGACAGCGATCCGCGCCGGGAGGCGAGCGTTCCGTCGTCGACCACCGTGACGCCCTTGGCCGCAACCTGCTGGCCCATCAGCCCCGCGAAAGCCGAAGTCTGCTTGCGGTTGAAATCGCCCTCGAGTCCATGGCCGACCGCCTCGTGCAGCATCACGCCTGGCCAGCCGGCCCCGAGCACGACATCCATCTCGCCGGCGGGGGCGGGGATCGATTCAAGGTTGACCAGCGCTTCGCGGATGGCGCCATTGGCGGCCTCGCGCCAGGCTTTGGTGTCGATGAAACGCGCGTAGCCCTCGCGCCCACCATAGCCCTTGCTGCCGCTCTCCTGCCGGTCGCCTTGTCCCGCGACCACTGAAATATTAACCCGCACCAACGGGCGGATGTCGCGATAGCTTGCGCCGTCCGGACGCAGGATCTCCACCACTTGCCAGGTGGCTCCGAGGCTCACCGTGACCTGGCGCACCCGCGGTTCCCTGTCGCGGACATAAGCGTCGATTTCCGCAAGCAATTTGACTTTGCTCTCGAAGCCCGGCGCATCCAGCGGATTCTCATCGCTGTATAGCCGCACATTGGTATGCGGGGGCGCGGCGGCGAGGTTGCCGCTATAGCCGCCGCGCACCGCTGCGACCGCGTCTGCCGCGCGGATCAGCGCCGGCAGCGAGACGTCGGAAGAATGCGCATAGCCGACGGCGTCGTCTTTTACGGCGCGCAGGCCGAAGCCCTGCGAGGTGTCGTAAGTGGCCTGCTTCAGCCGGCCATTGTCGAACATCAGCGCTTCGGTCTGGCTGTATTCCAGAAACAACTCGCCATCATCGGCGCCGGCAAGCCCACGGGCGATTTGATGGCGCACGGAATCCCTATCGAGAC
>JAICIT010000649.1 GCA_025960445.1 Bradyrhizobium sp.
ACGCCGATTTGCACGCGCTGCGGTTGCTGCGCGTGAGCTCCAGACAGGCAAGTGAGAACCGCGACCCCGACGAGAATAGTTGAACGACCCATAACGAAATCTCCGGCTGATAAAATGTGATGCGAGTACAGCAAGATGCGAGCACAGAAATAAGTGAGCGCCGATCCCGGCCTCACTTGCATTTCTATGGCACAACAATGGTCTCCGTGCCACATTTGACGCGAAGCGAGCCGTCCGGTCGTCATGGCCGGGGTTGTCCCTCCGCTGTCGTTCCTGCGAACGCAGGAACCCATAACCACCGGCTCGCAGTGTTTAAAAAAGCTGAGAAACGAACACCTGCTTCGATCATCATCATCACGGCGTAGCGATGAGCGCGAGTGCGCTTACGCTGGGGTCCCTGCTTCCGCACAGATTCCGCAGGGGCGGCGGTGATCGCTGGTTCTTTATGGCCGGGACAGACCCGGCCACGACGCGCTCAGCCGTGATGATGGCGGCGATGGTGGTGATAGCCACGGTGATAGCCCGCGGGCGCGAGCTGCACCGGTTCGAGTTCGAGCGAGGCCACGCCGGCGGCGACATTGAGTCCGGTCTGCCCTTGCACGCTGATTGGCTGTAGCGCGTAGGAATTCGCGGAACCGCCGACCAGGAAGTTGCCGCCGAAGCCCAGCCCGACCGACGCGTTGGCGCCGATGCCGCTGTAGTTGCCGGCGAGTTCGCCGCGCCCGACCTGCGCGACCGGCGCATTGACTGCCCATGTCAGCCTGGTCTGGCCTGTAATGCCGAGATCCAATCCGAAGCGCCGAACCGTTGCGATGTAGGGTTCGGGCCGGTGGCCGTCGCTCTGGAACACGCATTCAAGGCTGGTTGTTGATCCGAGCACGTAGCCCACATTCTGGCCGCCCTGGCATTGCAGCAGGCCCGCGCGCACCGGCGTTGCCTCGGCGCTTGCGATCGGGATCACGAGCGCGGGGATGGCAATGATATTGGTCAGGAATCGCATTGGTCTTCTCCGCGTTGTGAACTGGATTTCGCGGAGCGGACAGAAAGAAAGCGCCGTGTCCAAAACAAGGCGCTTTCAGGATAATGGACCTTAGACTCCGTCCCGGTATTTGAGACGTGATTTGACTATCTCAAATTGCCGCAAAATCGCTGAATGCGTTTGCAAGCATCCTCGAGATCGGAGTTCTTCGCCGCATAGGAAATGCGGAATGCCGGGCCGAGACCGAACGCCGAACCCTGCACCACGGCGACGCCTTCATTCTCAAGCAACTCGGTGACGAAGTCCTCGTCGTTCGCGATCACATTGCCTGACGGCGCTGTCTTGCCGATCGTACCGGCGCAAGACGGGTAGACATAGAAGGCGCCCTGCGGGCGCGGACAATCGATGCCCTTGGCCTGGTTGAGCATCGACACCACCAGGTCGCGACGTTCCTTGAACGCCTTGTTGTTCACCGGAATAAAATCCTGCGGACCGTTGAGCGCTTCGACCGACGCCCATTGCGAAATCGAGCTCGGGTTCGATGTCGACTGCGACTGAATCGTCGCCATCGCCTTGATCAGTTCAGC
>JAICIT010000650.1 GCA_025960445.1 Bradyrhizobium sp.
ATCGACCGGGCCCGTTGCCGATTCAATGCTTTGCCGAACCAGCCCAGACGATTTGAGATTGCGGGGCCCTGCATGAAGCCCGTGAGGATGGACGTCGGCGCGGCGACAAACACAGTGATGAAATAGGTCAGTTGCTGGAGACTGTTGTAGCGGGTCCAGCTTTCATCGGCGGGGAATGTCAGCGACAGGTACTGCAGCGCGGTCGAGACTGCGTTCGGGAACACATCCCATGTGGTGGGTACCAGCCTCTGCCATTGGTTCGTCCAGAACAGCAACGCGTAGAGGATAATGCCATTGATGATCCACAGCAGGCCGAAGGAGAAATGCCACCAGCGGGCCAGCCCGATCGAGTGCCGAATGCCGGGAATGCCCAGCCAGCGCGGGATGGTCACTGCGTCGTCCTTGGCGGTCCAGATCCGCCCCTTGGGAACGGGCCTCTGAAAGTGAAACCACTCGGTACCGGGCGTGCAATCGCGTTTCCAGTACAGGCGTGGGTGGTCGGCGAGAACTTGAATGCCGGAGCGAATGATGAACGCCATGAACAGCAGGTTCAGGAAATGCTGCACCCGCAACCACGCCGGAAAGCCGTCGGCGACGGCGCGTGCGGTCGGCGGGACACCAGGGTAACGCACGAGCAATTCCTGAACGGCCGGAATTTCGCGTAGCGCCTGGGCTACGGCGACGCCGATGACGGCAAGCACAAAGCCGATCGGCAAGATCCAAAGGACGTTGATCCAATGCCGGCCGATCCGCACCTTAGGCGCTACGCCGGTTTGCGGCGGCAACCAGTCGTTCAGGAGAATCCGGTCGTCCGCCGGACTAAGCTTGGTCCCAATGGGATCATGCGGGCGCGGAGTGTGCTGAGTGTTGATCATGGGGCGCGCGGCTTCGGTTCAACGAGCGGTTGAAGGGTGCGGCTGTGCTCAGGCGAAGCGCCTTCGATGATGTTCATCGCTGACAAAATCCGCCCCGCGATCTCGTGCGGTTGCGGTTCAATCGAGACGGTGACCGGATTTTCATCCGGTCTTGGCTCCTCTAGCGCTTCGAATTGGCTGCGCAGCAGGCTCGGCGGCATGAAATGTTCATGTCGGGTGGCGAGGCGGCGCGCGATCAGGGATTCGTCCCCTTTGAGGTAGACTAGCCTTACGTCTGCCCGATCACCGATCAGCACATCGCGGTAGCTGCGCTTGAGCGCGGAGCACGCGATGACGCCGTGCCCGCCCGAACGACGCGTCTCGTCGATCCAGGCGGCGATCGCATCCAGCCAGGGCCAACGATCCCTATCGGTAAGCGGAATGCCATTATGCATCTTGTCGACGTTCGAAGCCGGATGAAACCAATCGGCGTCCTCGAACTCCCATCGGAGATGGGAAGCCAACAGCGCTCCAATGGTCGACTTCCCGCAGCCCGAAACGCCCATGACCACCAAGATCGCAACCGGTGAAGCACCTTTCGCGGGCCGGGTTTCGCTAGTCATCACTGCGCTCCTTCTGCCGCCGCCGCGCGATCCGTAAACCAGTGCAGACGCCCGACCGGGCGAACCAAGCCGGCGGGGA
>JAICIT010000651.1 GCA_025960445.1 Bradyrhizobium sp.
AGTAAGTGTGAAAAATCTAATCTTCGGAATGCCATCATCGATTCTGTCGGGTGTCGATTACTACGATGCGACGTTCCATCAGAATCGCAGCGCGTTCCAGGGCTTCGCGCCGTATCACATGTACGATCTCGCGCAGCAGACTGCCGCCGGCTATTGGCAGCACACCATCGGCTTATTGCCGACCACTGATTTCTCCTATGGCGCGCGCGTTCAAAACATCAATCTGACCGCACGCGACCGCTTCGATGCCACCGCGCCGTTCGCGTTCGACACCCAGGCGCTTCCGCTCGACAGCAACGAGACGCAATACGCGTTGCATGTCGGCATCGAGCATCGCTTCAATAGCGTATTCTCGCTGTTCGGCCGGGCGGCGCGCGCGTTTCGCACGCCGGACGTTGACGAGCGCGTTGCGACCGGACCTTCATTCGATGCATTTGGCGGTCCGATCCCTCAGACGTTCAGGTTGAAGACCCAGACCTCGCATGACGTCGAGGGTGGCGTCCGCATCAATTCCGGGCCATTCCAGATGCAATCGAGCATCTACAATATGGACCTGGAAAACGAGATCCATTTCATCCCGGCGTTGTTCTTCAACGTCAACCTCGATCCAACCCGGCGGTATGGCTCCGAGACCAGCGCGTCTTTCCGCGCCAGCGAAACGGTGCTGTTTCACGGCGGCTTTGCATATACGCGCGCGGTGTTTCGCGAGGGTCCGTTCGCGGGCAACGATGTTCCGCTGGTCTCCCGCTATACCGCCAGTGCCGGCGTGACCTGGAATATCTGGCAGAAGTACCTGGTGGCCGACGCAACGCTCCGCGGGTGGAGCCGGCGCTTCATGGACAATGACCAGGGCAACACCCAACGGCCCATTCCGGCCAACGCCACGATCGATCTGAAGCTCGGCGGCGAATACCAGCGCTTTTTCTGGTCGCTGAGCGTCAACAACGTGTTTAACGCCCTGTACTACGACTATGCCATCGCGAGTGCCTTCACTGATGGCCGGTTCAGTGCCTATCCGCTGCCCGGTCGAACCTACCTCGTGAAAGCGGGCGCCACCTTCTGAGGGAGACGCGGGCCCCAAAAGCCGCGCCTTCGGCCTGAGCCGTTGGCGCGGGCGTCCTTCGCCGAGCCTGTGAATTCGGCTTGAAATGATGGATTTTGAGCCGATTCTAGGCCGAAAGAAGCGGTTTTATCGGCCTTAGACGTGATAGGATGCCTTTGTACTGTCGCCGCTCGTACCAGCGTGCCGTGAATTCGAGGCAGATAATGAGTGACGAAGAACCAGAAAAAAGCGCCGCCGAGCTAAAAGAGATACGGCTGAACCGCAAGCTCGCCCAGACCGCCGAAGGCATCAAGGCAATGGCGGATATCGCAGCAGCCGACGCCGCGATCCGCAAACGGACGGCGCATCTGCGCGAATTGCGGTTGGCAAAAGAAGCTGCCGATCGTGACAAGCCTGCGGAATCCGGCGGCAAAGCTGGGAGCAAGAAGAGTTCCAAAAGGAAATCGACTTGAATGACAAAAGAGGATCGCAACAGGGCTGACGCCCGTTTC
>JAICIT010000652.1 GCA_025960445.1 Bradyrhizobium sp.
AGCGCGAGAAGCAGGCGGCGATCGTGCCCGCGGCTCCGGAAGTCGAGCCGTTGGCGCTACCGCCGGCGGAATAGTTAAGAGACCAGAATATCAGGAGAAAGGCCGGCGAAAGCCGGCCTTTTTCGAGGTTTCTCTGCTGCGCACCCTCCGAACTACCTTTGTTCATCTTTCCTTCAGGCTGAAAAGCGCTTCTGCTAAGGGCGTGCGTTCGCTCTGTTTTTCGGACGCGAGCTAACAGGTGCGCGGGTTCGCCCCGCGTCGAACCGTGAATGGAATTCGATTACTGACAGTTTGATTGAATACGCTCTGGGCTAAGAACCGGATGCTCTCTCAGAAAGACGGGGGGTCGCGGAACATAGATGTTGGATCTTGCGATTATTGGCGGCGGGCCGGGTGGCCTGATGAGTGCTTGGTATCTGAAAAAGAAGCTCGGCGAGCTTTGCCGCGTTACTCTCTACGAGGCGTCCGATCGCCTCGGCGGCAAAATATTGACGCGCAAATTCGATTCAGCGCCGGCGATGTATGAGGCTGGGGTCGCCGAGATTTACGATTACTCGATGACCGGACCCGACCCGCTACGCGAGTTGATCCAGCATTTCGGCTTGCAGACCATTCCGATGGACGCCGAGCAAGTTCATCTCGACGGCGAGTTGCTCAACGACGTGCCGGGAATGCGGCGGAGATACGGGACGAAGACAGCGGATGCTATCGAAGCGTTCCGAAAACGCTGTGCCGAAATGGTGTCGCCGGCTGAATATTACGAAGGCGTCGGTGCTCACGATAACGAGCATCCCTGGGCCTACATCACTTGCGAGGAGTTGCTCGACAAGGAAGTCGATGATCCCATCGCCAAGCGCTTTTTGAAGGTGATGGCCCGGTCCGATATCGCCACCGAGAGCCACAATACGAACGGGTTGAATGCGCTGAAGAATTTCGTAATGGACGTCGACGGCTACATCGGCCTCTATTCGATCCAGAACGGAAATGAGCAGCTGGTCGAATGCCTCCAGTCAGAGGTGGATGCCGATATCCAGCTCAATCACCGGGTTCTCAACGTCGGCAAGACGCAGGCTGGCCGTTATCAGCTCAAAATGATGAACGGGAAGGGACCGGAAACCCGGGACTTCGACCTGGTGGTGATGTGCCTGCCGCACTCCTGGCTCGCGACCGTGGGGTGGGACGGCGAGCAGTTGCGCAAGTCGATGGTCAAGCACGTCGCTTATTTCGATCGTCCCGCGCACTACCTGCGGATCTCGATTTTGTTCGACGAGCCGTTCTGGGGCGAGAAGATTACCGGCTCCTGGTTCATGTCCGAAGCGTTTGGCGGCTGCTGCGTTTACAACGAGGGTTCCCGCCATGATGTCGGCAAGCATGGCGTTTTAAATTGGCTGATTGCCGGTTCGGACGCGCTCGCGTTCGCCAACCTCAGCGACAAGGAGCTGATCGAGGCCGCACTGAAATCGCTGCCGCCTGCGCTCGGCCGGTCGCGAGAGCATTTCATCGAGGGTAAGATCCATCGCTGGTTGTCGTCGGTGAATGCATTGCC
>JAICIT010000653.1 GCA_025960445.1 Bradyrhizobium sp.
CGACGCCGTTGCGGACGACGCGAATGCCCTGGTTGTTGGATGTGATGGTCGCGCCGGCCAGCGTCAGCACGTCAAGTGCGGATTGCAGCAGTTCGGGGCGGGCGCCGGAAAGTTGCACGTCGCCGCCCGTCATTGCCACCGCCATCGCATATGTGCCCGTCTCGATTCGATCCGGCAGGACGGTGTGACGCGCGCCGCGCAGCTTGGCCACGCCGTCGATGACAATGCGAGGCGTGCCGGCGCCGGAGATCCGGGCGCCCATCTTGTTGAGGCAGTCGGCGACGTCGAGGATTTCCGGCTCGCACGCGGCGTTACTGATGACGGTCGTGCCCTTGGCGAGCGTCGCCGCCATCATCGCAACATGCGTACCGCTCACGGTGACTTTTGGAAATTCGATGGCAGCGCCCTTGAGACCGCCGGGCGCCTTCGCCACCACATAGCCGCCGTCGATCGTGAGTTCGCCGCCGAGTTTTTCCAGCGCCATGATCAGCAAATCGACCGGCCTGGTACCGATGGCGCAGCCGCCGGGCAGCGAAACCCTCGCCTCATGCATCCGCGCCAGCAGCGGCGCGATCACCCAGAAGCTGGCGCGCATACGCGACACCAGCTCATAAGGCGCGGTGGTATCGATGATGTTGGCGGCTGAAATGTGCAGGGTCTGGCCTTGATATTCATGATCGCCGGGTCGCTTCCCCGCCGACATGATATCCACGCCGTGATTGCCGAGAATGCGCTGTAGCTGGGCCACGTCGGCAAGACGCGGCACGTTGTCGAGGATCAGCGTCTCCTCGCTCAGGAGTCCCGCAATCATCAGGGGCAGCGCGGCGTTTTTGGCACCCGAGATCGGAATGGTGCCATTAAGCTTGCTGCCGCCAACGATGCGAATGCGGTCCATACCAACCCCCGAATTTCCCAAAGTATAAAGCCAATGGTCTCCTGATGGCAAAAGCTTGATATTTGCGGCTATTTCATGGGATCGAGTTGGCCAAGCCCATCGGCCGGCGCAACGGTTCGTAGTTAATTGCGAGGCTCGAAGTCCTGTCCTTCGGAACGCTCCGAAAAGCGGGAAGTCAGAGACGATTGATGTCGTCGCTTTCCAGCACCGGCTTGCGATAGCCATCCCGCGCCACCTTGATCATGGCGCGGCCGACCTGCTCGGTGGTGGTCATGTATTGCGGCGCGAGGCGATTGAGCAGCGACAGCATGGGGCCCGCACCGACATAGAGCGCCTGAACCCAGGGCGTCTTGGACCTGATGCCGTGCAGCGGCTGGATGCCGGCGGGACGAAACATGTAGGCCGCCTTGAAGGGCAACTTGAGCAGATCGTTCTCGGTCTTTCCCTTGACCCTGGCCCACATCAGCCTGCCTTGCTCGGTCGAATCCGTACTGCGGCCACTGACGTAGGTGAACACCATTCCCCGGTTCAGCTTTGCCAGCGTGGTCGCGGCCGCCAGCGTGATGTCGTAGGTCAATCGGCGATAACGCTCCTCGCTCATTCCGATCGAGGAGACGCCGAGGCAAAAGAAACAGGCGTCGTAGCCAGTGA
>JAICIT010000654.1 GCA_025960445.1 Bradyrhizobium sp.
GCCTGTCATCGTTTTCGCATGAAGCCGCGTCAGCCCGGGGTTGGGCTCTTTGGGAGAAGTGTAATCCCAGTTTTGCGCCCAGCTCCGGCTGCCAGCGAGCAGTGTGAAAATCCCGAACAACCCCGCGATCCAGCGCCTCGCTTGCACGCAGCGATTGTAACGTCCCCAGCCACTACAAACAAGCACCGAACAAGCCACGATGCTGGATTCACGGTTCGCCGATTCACCATTCACCTCACATCCTCCCGCGCCGCTGATAGAACCGGTAACGCTCGAGAATCGACACGACGTATTGCTTCGTCCCGGGAAAATCGATGTTGCTCTGAAACTCCCGGGCCGAGACTGGCCGCGCGCCATTGCCCCCTGCCCAGCGTTGTGCCCGGCTCGGCCCGGCATTGTATTCGGCGAGCGCAAACGGCAGAGGATCTCGCATCTGCTGCCAATGCATGATCGCCCGGTGCAAATACCAGGAGCCGGCTTGCAGGTTCGTGTTCGGGTCAAACAACTCCTCGATCTGGAAATTATCCGTCCGATTCTCAGTCGCCCATTCGCGCGCCGCGATCTCGCTCACCTGCATCAGCCCGCGCTCACCCGCCGCGCCGAGCTTTTGCGGATCGAACCGGCTCTCGCGCCAGACGACCGCCTTGACCAGCATCGGATCGAGATGGTTCGCCGCCGCCGCCGCCCGGATGAGTTGATCATATTGCTGAAAACGCGCCGGGCTCAGCCACTCGTAAAGGGTGTAAAATGGATCGCCGGAGCGGAGCGCGAGCAGCCCGATGCCCACTCCGGCGGCCGTAAGCAAACAGATGATCAGCTTAAAAAGAAAACGCACCGTAAGCTTACCTTTGTCGGGCTGGATATATTGGCGGCAGCGCGGAGAATCACCGGCAGAATCAATCCACGGCCGCGCTCGCTGAGCAATTAAATTCATGTCCCAGTTCGTTCGCGTCATCGTCGATCGCTCCATCCGGCGCGAACTCGACTATGCCGTCCCCGAACCGTTGCGCGACCGGATCGCGATCGGCTCGCGCGTCCGGGTGCCGTTTCGCGAGCGCTCGTTGCTGGCCACGGTTGTCGCCACCCTTGCGGAAAGCCCGGCCAAAGGGATCAAGCCGATCGAGCAGTTGTTAGGCGAAAAGCCCGTCGTTAGTCCGCGCCTCATCGAGCTGGCACGCTGGATGGCGACTTACTATTGCTGCCCGATTGAAACCGTCATGCGGAGCCTTCTCCCACAGGTGATCCGCAAGGCCGAGATCGGTTGGAAAAAGCAGCTCTTCGTTAGGCTGACGAAACTCCCGGCCATCGAAGAGCTGGAGAAGTTGCGGCGACGCGCCCCGCGCCAGGCCGAGTTGCTCGAGGCAATCGTGCAATTGCCGGAGGCAATTCCGGCCGCCGATCTCCTGCGCCAAACTGCGCTCGACAACGCCGCCCTGCGTGCCCTCGTTAGGCGCGGATTCATCGAGTTGCACGAGCAGGCGGTCGAGCGCGATCCGCACGCGGGAGAACAATTCATCGCCGACGCCGAGTAC
>JAICIT010000655.1 GCA_025960445.1 Bradyrhizobium sp.
CTCGATGGGAAGAGCCGCCGTCATAGCGAGCGTGGCTTCGCGCGTTGGGCCATTGTTGTCAAGATAACCGCGGTTTCGCTATTGTTGCAAAGAAACGAGCAGAAACATTGCCGCGCGTTGGGGATAGATCATGACGATCGCCGAATGGTGCATTTTCGGAACACTGGCGCTCTACTTGCTCACCATCGCCGCCCCAAAGTGGATCGCGTTTCGACAATTCGATAACTCCAGACCGCGCGACCCCTCGTTCTATGCTGATCCTATCCGCTCGCGCGCACTGGCCGCGCATCAGAACGGGATCGAAGCGTTCCCGTTCTTTGCAGTTGCCGTGTTGCTGGCTCAGTTTCACCTTGGCCCACAACGGCTGATCGACGAGCTTGCGGTCTTGTTCCTGATCGTGAGAGTTGCTTATGTTTTCACCTACCTCGGCAACCGCCCGACGCTGCGCTCGATCCTGTGGACCCTTGGATTTGCGATCAATGTCGCCATTTTCTTCATGCCATTGATCAGGAGCGTTTGGCTGGCGTGAGGCCCGGATCATGCTGGTCGCATGCTACAGGCAGGTGACGCGCTCGGCCGCGATATAGCCGAACAGCAGCCCGGCCCCCAACAGCAGCACCAGGCCGGCGGCGGCAAATTCCACGCCGCGCATCACGAGCGCGCCGCCGCCTTCGCGCCCGGCACTCAGCCTTCGCGCCAGACCCTTTGCCGACACTGCCATCACCGCGATGGTCGCAACTGTAATCGCGGTGCCTAGTCCCATCACGAAGGTGGCGGTCACCCCGGCCCAGAACAGGCCTTGCGCCAGTGCGAATACCAGAACCAGGATTGCGCCCGAGCAAGGCCTGATGCCGACGGTGAAGATCGCGCTCAATCCGCGGCGCCATCCGCCGGGACCGGCGAGTTCGCCGGGATCGGGGCCGTGAGAGTGGCCGCAATGCTCGTCGTGCATATGGGCGTCCCGATGATGATGATGATGCGAGTGCCCGTGATCATGGTGATGCATGACTCCGACGAGTGCAGGCCTCGGCTCCGTCGATTGAAGCGCACCAATGAATGCGCCGCCCTTGGTCCAGACCAGCCGGGCGCCAAACGCCGCGATCAGCGCGTAGCTTGCGATCTCCACCGCTTTTTCCGTTCCGCACATTGTCGCGGCGGTAGCATGGAGCAGCCCGGCGCAAATCGTAACAATCACCACCGCCACGAGCGACTGCATCAGGGCCGAGGCGAAAGACAGGACGATACCGCGACGCGCCGTTTCCTGGTTGGCAACCAGATAGGACGAGATCACGGCCTTGCCGTGGCCAGGGCCGGCGGCGTGAAAGATCCCATACGCAAGCGAAATCGCATAAAGGCTCCAGACCGCGCTACCGTCGGATTTCGCGGCGCGGATGGTGGAAGATATCTCGCGGTAAAACTCCGATTGCTTCGCGAGCAACCAGCCGACGATGCCGCCCATCTGCGGCTCGCCACCGCTCGGCCGCGGCGCCCCGAACGGGTTCTGGGCCATCAGCGCGCCAATGGACCC
>JAICIT010000656.1 GCA_025960445.1 Bradyrhizobium sp.
CCACCGCCTGCTCGGGATCGAGATGCAGCACAGGCATTGTCGCTTCCGCGCTCGCGATCTGCTGCAGCGTGGCCTGCGAACAACTGCCGGCCAGACATGCCGCAGGCCCGCCGAGAGACGCACCCGAAGTCGCGCTCGGCGGATTCGGTTTCACGTCGCCGGAAGCCACCAATGCACGGGCAAGACCGAGCCCGAGTCCGGATGCTCCAACGGATACTCGATGCTCGAGCGCAACGGTGCCGAGCGTTTCCAGGTCGCGTTCGAATACCGCATCAGCTATCGCCGCGCCCAAGCCATTTTTCGAGAGATGTGCCAATCGCGCGCGAACGGCGTCAGGACCGCGCGCCACGTCCGCGAGATCGACGAGCCCGATTTTGGACTTGCTCTGCCGTGCCAGCACCCGCACCAGATTGGAATCATGCATCGGGTTCAGCGGATGATCCCGCAGCGGGCTCTCATTGAGCGGCACCGAGCCGACGAACAGATTACCCTGATACACCGTGCGGCCGGTCTCCGGAAACGCGGGCGTCACCAGCACAATCGAATCGCCGGAATCGGCGCGCAATGCATCCATCACCGGGCCAATGTTTCCAGCGTCGGTTGAATCGAATGTCGAGCAGATCTTGAACAGCAAATGGCGCGCGCCGTGACCGCGCAGCCATTTCTCCGCCGCGCGCGAACGCGATACGGCAACTCCAGCCTCGATGGATCGGCTCTTCAGAGAAACCACCACCGCATCGACTTCGGGCAACGCAAGCTCGTCCGAGGGCACACCGATGGTCTGAACGGTGCGCAGGCCGCAGCGCGTCAGGGTGTTAGCGAGATCGGACGCCCCGGTATAATCGTCGGCGATGCAGCCCAGCGCCAGCGTCACGGCTTTGCTCCGGCATAGGCCTTGAACCAGCCCAGGCCGTCCGTGGTTTTGCCGCGCGGGTTATATTCGCAACCGACAAAACCGCTATAGCCGAGCCGATCCAACTCGCCGAACAGGAACGGATAATTCAGTTCCTCGCCATCCGGTTCGTTGCGCGAGGGAATGCTGGCGATCTGGATATGACCAATGATCGGCATCATCTCGCGAAGCCGCATGGTGACGTCGCCATGGATGATCTGGCAGTGATAGATATCGAACTGAAGTTTCAGATTGGGAATTTTCAATTCCGCTATCATGTCGCGCGCGAACTCGAAATCATTGAGGAAGTAACCAGGCACATTGCGCGGATTGATCGGCTCGATCACCACATCAAGACCGTGCGGCGCGAAGAATTCGGCGGTCCATGCCAGCGATTTAAGAAACGCCGCGACCGCTTTCGGGTCGTTGCGGTTGGCAATGCCCGCCATCAGATGCACGCGCTTGACCCCGGTCGCCTGCGCGTATGGTAACGCAGTGCGCAGGCTTTGCTGCAGATCGGAAAAACGATCCGGCAATGCGGCAAAGCCTTTTTCGCCCGCTTCCCAATTGCCCGGAGGCAGGTTGAACAGCGCCTGTTTCAAGCCGTTGCGGTGCAAGCGTTCGCCCACC
>JAICIT010000657.1 GCA_025960445.1 Bradyrhizobium sp.
CCATCCGAACGGCGACATCAGCGCGCCCAGCGCGAAAGTGCCAGCGAACTGAGATGACGCGAGCACGATGTCGGGGGTGCCCCGCAACGAGCGGGTGATCAGCATCAGCACCGCAAAACAGAGGCTGCCGCCGAGGGCTATCATAGCGGGCCAGCTCACGGTTTGCGTGGAGGGGCGGAGCGCAATCAAGACGCCGCAAAATCCGATCAGGATGGCGCTCCACCGTCGCCAGCCGACCTGCTCCCGCAAGATGATCGCTGACAACGCGGTGACGAAGATCGGACAAGCGAGGTAGTAAGTCGTGACGTCGGCAAGCGGCAGATAGACGGTCGCCAGGAAAAACGCAGCCACCTCAACCGTCGAGAGCGTCACCCGCAGCAATTGCAGCCATGGCCGCTCAAGACTCACGAATACCCCGCGTTGACGCCAGATCATCGGCAATAGCACGATCAGTGCCGCCGAGGCGCGCAGCCACAGCAACTGCCCGACCGAATAGGTCCCCACCATGTATTTGCCCAACGCGTCGCCGAGCGAGAACAGGAATATCGACAACAGCATCAATCCGATGCCGGTGATGCGGGCAGAATGATCGTCGCGTGCAGTGGAAATTCTCGCGAGGATGCTCATTGAGATCGGCCCACGCCCCATGTTCTGGCTCAACTGCAGCCATCCGCGCCTTTGATTCCGCGCGGTTTTATAGAGGTGGGTGCTCAGCGCAAGCCTGCACAGGCGCGACATGACAGATTGATTGAACAGGTTGTCGTGCCCTTCCCACTGCGATACTCCTGACCCACAATTCGCGCAGGAAATTCCGATATGACCGAGTTCGATCCGGCGGCGCATCGGATGGTGAAGGAACAACGCTGGTTTGAAGACTTTGTGCTCGGCGAGCGCTTTGTCATTCCGGGTCGCACCATGACGACCGCGGTGTTCGCGGCTTTTCAGACTGCGAGCGGCGATACCCATCCTGTGCACTACGACATCGAATACTGCCGCGCCCGCGGCATGCCAAACCTGCTCGCGCATGGCTTCCAGACGCTGATCCACACCGCGCCGGGAGCCGGGTTGTTTCCTTTCCTGGTCGAGCAATCGCTGGTCGGGTTTCTCGAGCAATCGAGCCGGTTTCTCAAGCCGGTGTTTGCCGAAGACACGATTTATCCCGCGCTCGAAGTGACAGAGCTGGCGGCGGGGCGCACTACCGGAGTCGTAAGCTTGCGCAGCACGGTGTTCAATCAGCGGCGCGAATTGGTACTCGAGGGTATTCAGAAATTCCTGATCAGGCGTCGGTCGCCCCAACCATAGCGGGCGGATCAGCTCATCAGCGCCGATATCGAATAAGCCCTAAAATATTGAACTTTTCCGGCATTTACCAAGCTAACCGGTTGCCGCTTCGATCTTGCTGCCCTACCTATGAGCGATGAAATTTCTCGACGAGGCAAAGGTCTATATCCGTTCCGGCGACGGCGGCAACGGATGCGTGGCGTTTCGCCGCGAGAAGTACATCGAGTTCGG
>JAICIT010000658.1 GCA_025960445.1 Bradyrhizobium sp.
GAAGGCAAGACTTTCGCCTCGCTCGCGCAGACCGCGAAAGCGGCGTGACGCGGATCATCAATGGCTCATCCCGGCGAACAGTTCTATCCGCAGGGCGTCCGCTGGGACGATCCGATCGCGCAAGGAACAGTACCTGATCTGTTGGCGAAGGCGGCGGTGCAATATGCCGCGCGGCCGGCGATCGAATTCCGCGATCGTCCGATCAGTTATGCCGAGCTGGAGTCAATGGTCGAGACCGCGGCGGCGGCATTCCTGCGCGCCGGATGCGGCAAGAACAGCTCGGTGGCGCTGTTCCTCGGCAACTCGCCCGATCATCCCGTCAATTTCTTTGGCGCGCTGAAGGCCGGCGCGCGTGTCGTGCATCTCAGCCCCCTCGACGGCGAACGGGCGCTGGCTCACAAGCTGAGCGACAGCGGCGCGCGCGTTCTCGTCACCAGCGATCTTGCGACACTGCTGCCGACCGGGCTGAAGTTCCTCGAGAAGGGGCTGCTCGATCGTCTGATCGTCTGCGAGGACGATCATTGGGGCGCGGTTGGCAATGCGCACGCGCCCATCCCGGTCCATCCGGCGATCGTGACGTTCAGCAAATTCGTCGAAGGTGTAACCAAACCCGCGCAATGGCCAAAGCTTTCGGTCGATGACGTGGCGCTGCTGCAATATACCGGCGGCACCACCGGGCTGCCGAAGGGCGCCATGCTGAGCCATGGCAATCTGACTTCGGCGGTTTCGATCTACGATGTCTGGGGCAAGGCCGCGCGAGCGAACCGCGATGCCATCGAGCGCGTCATCTGCGTGCTGCCGCTGTTTCATATTTTCGCGCTGACGGTGATCCTGCTGCGCAGTCTGGAGCGCGGCGACTTGATTTCGCTACATCAACGTTTTGACGTCGAAGCGGTGATGCGCGATATCGAAGTCAAGAAGGCCACCGCATTTCCCGGCGTTCCCACCATGTGGATCGCGATCGCGAGCCTTCCGGATCTCGAAAGCCGCGATCTGTCCTCGCTCGTTAGCTGCGGGTCGGGCGGCGCGCCACTGCCGGTCGAGGTTGCCCGGATTTTCGAACGCAAGACCAACATGAAACTAAAGAGCGGGTGGGGCATGACCGAGACCTGCTCGCCCGGCACCGCGCACCCGCAGGACGGACCGGAGAAGCCGGGCTCGATCGGCCTGATGCTGCCGGGCATCGAACTCGATGTGGTCGCGCTCGACGATTCGAAAAAGTTGTTGGCGCCAGGCGAGGTCGGCGAGATTCGCATCAGGGGGCCGAACGTCACCAAAGGATACTGGAATCGGCCGCAGGAAACCGCCGAGGTTTTCGTCGGCGATCGTTTCCTGACCGGCGACATCGGTTACGTGGACAACGATGGATATTTCTATCTGGTCGATCGCAAGAAGGACATGATCATTTCCGGCGGCTTCAACGTCTATCCGCAGATGATCGAGCAGGCGATCTATGAGCATCCATCCGTGCACGAAGTGATCGTGATCGGGGTCCCCGAC